>JAKCEJ010000006.1 GCA_021838065.1 Pseudomonadota bacterium | reverse complement strand
CAGGGCTATTTGCGTCTTGAACTTCGCTGAATGGTTACGCCTTGGCCTTCGCATGGACTTCTCTCCGGTCATGCCCGGGCAGAAATCCACTTATACCCGTGTCCAAATTTCCGGGGCCACCTCTCCGCGATTGTCGCCCGCAGCACGGCGTCCTTGCGAGGAGAGCCTGGATGACAGACCCGGTCACAATGTCCGCAACTGCCCACGAAGACGGCGTCGGCAACGTCCTCAAGTGGGTGCTGCTTGCGGTCGCGGTCGTCACGTTTGCGCTGTTTGGCTGGGCGACCAGCCGCACCTATCAGCTTGCCCCGCCCACCCCCGTGCGCTTCGTCGCGCCCAACGGCGCGACCGTGCTCACGGCCGCAGACATCGAGGCGGGCAAAGCCGGCTTTCAGCGCGCCGACCTGATGGATTACGGAAGCCTCTACGGCATGGGTTCCTATTTCGGCGAAGACTATACGGCCGCGAACCTCGTCAAGCTCGCCACGCTCACCGAGCAGCGCATTGCCATGGAGCGCTTTGGCAAGCCCTTCGCGGCGCTTTCGGCCGGCAATCAATACGAGGCCAAGAGAGCGATGCGCCGCGCGCTGCAAGGTATCGACCTGACTCAGCCTGTCGTGACGCTGCCCGTCGCGGTGTCGCAGGCCATCGCGACGCTGCGTGCGCAGATTGCGACCGGATTGCTCAAGCCGGACTATGCCGCGGGCTGGACGCAGGCACACAGCCTTGATGCCGCGACCGCCGCCCGCACCGCCGATTTCCTCATCTATTCGTCGATCACGACCGTGGCGCGCCGCCCGGGTGGGGTGGCGTCCTGGACACAGAACTGGCCGTACGAGCCCCTGGTCGGAAACACTCCCACGACCAGCACATTCATCTGGACATGGGTCAGCTTCTGCTTCACGTTCTTCGCCTTCGGCGCGGTCATCTTTCTGTATGAACGCTATATCCACGGCCCCGACCAGGGAGTGATGGAGCCGGTACTGGCATTCCGGCCGCTGACGGCGAGCCAGCGGCGCATCGGCAAGTACTTCCTGGCGGTCGCGGCGGTGCTGCTGCTGCAGATCCTCGCCGGCACCGTGATGGCACACTACTACTCCGACCGGAGCAGCTTCTACGGCATCCCCGTCGCTCGATTCCTGCCGTTCAATTTCGCGCGCGACGTGCACATCCAATCCCCGATCGTCTGGATCGGCCTGTCGTGGATCGGCGCGGGGCTGTTTCTCGCGCCGACCATCGGTCGCGCCGAGCCCAGAGGGCAGGCCTGGCTGGTCGATGCGCTCTTCTGGGTGACGGTCGCGATCGTCGTTGGCGCGCTCGCCGGCAATTATTTCGACATTATGGGCTATGTCCACAAGGGCTGGTTCTGGTTCGGGCAGCAGGGACTCTCCTACATCCAGCTCGGCCGGGCCTGGCAGATCGGCTTCTTCGCGGGCCTGGCGATCTGGAGCGCGCTGATGTTCCGGGCGTTGTGGCCGAGCCGCACGGCGGTGCGCACCGCAATGCGTGCCTTTGGGTCGGGGCGCATCCGCCTGGAGCATCTGCTGTGGGTCTCCACGGCCAATATTGCGCTGCTTTACGCATTCGGCATGATCCCGCTCACCGGGATCGAGAAGTCCTTCACCATCACCGACTTCTGGCGCTGGTGGGTGGTGCACCTGTGGGTCGAGCAGTCCTTCGAGTTCTTCGCCGCCGCCGTGAGCGCCTACCTGCTGATGGGCACCGGGCTGGTCTCTCGGCAGCTCTCCGAACGGGTCGTGTACCTGGAGCTGATTCTGATCTTCCTCGGCGGCGTGCTCGGCACGGGACATCACATGTACTGGGTCGGCGAGCCCGGCCTGTGGGTCGCGGTGGGCTCGATGTTCTCCTTCATCGAGGTGCTGCCGCTTCTGCTGCTGGTCATCGAGGCGCTGCAGCAGCACCGTCTCATCAAGGCCTCGGGCACTTTCCCGTATGGGCTCGCCTACCTCTATGTGATCGGGGCCGCGTTCTGGAACTTCGTCGGCGCGGGAGTCTTCGGCGGCGGCACGCTGAACGCACCGCTCGTCAACTATTACGAGCACGGCACCTTCCTCACGCTCAACCACGCCCACACCGCGCTGTTCGGCGCGCTCGGCCTGCTCGGCATCGGGCTTATCTACTTCTGCCTGCGCTACGCCGCCGGCGAGCAGCACGCCTTCAGCGAGAAGGCCGGCCGCTGGGCCTTCTGGCTGTACAACGGCGGGCTGGCGCTGTGGATCGTGTTCAACTTCTTCCCCATCGGCTGGCCGCAGCTCGCGGCGGTCTACGAACATGGGTATGCCTACGCGCGCAGTCAGGCCTTCTACGCGACCACGACCTTCTGGCAATGGATGCGCATGCCGGGCGATATCGTGTTTGCCGCGGGCGCACTGCTGATGGCGTGGGATTTCCTGGTCAAGCGGCGCCCGCTGCTGCACCCCTCCCGCACTCCCGTCACTGGCGGAGCCGCCCCGCTGGCGCGGCCTGTCCGCAAGGAGGCGCGCTGAGCATGGACGGCGAGTCTGACACCGGCGCTTGGCGCACGCTGCTCTCATACGGATTCCGGCCGTTCTTTCTCGCAGCGGCGCTGTGGGCGGCAATCGCCCTCGCGCTGTGGATCACGATGCTCCTGACGGGGCTTCAGCTCCCAAGCCGCCTCGATCCGCTCGACTGGCATATCCATGAAATGCTCTTCGGCTTCGTGCCAGCCGCGGTGGCAGGCTTTCTGCTGACTGCCATTTCCAATTGGACGGGCCGCCGTCCCGTGAGCGGTGCGCTGCTGGGGCTGCTCCTGAGCCTGTGGCTCCTGGGACGCCTTGATGAGCTGCTGTGCGCGCTCTTGCCCGCATGGCTTGCGATCGCCGCCGACCTCGCCTTTCCCGTCGCCCTCACCGCGGTCGTGGCCCACGAAATCATCGCTTCCCGCAACCGGCGCAACTACCGGATGATCGCGCCGGTCGCGGTGATCGCTCTGGCGCAGTTGCTCATGGATCTCGGCGCGCAAGGCGGCGCCACGGCGCTCACCGGCTACGGCTGGCGGCTCGGCCTGGTTGCGATTCTCATTCTGATCTCGGTGGTGGGCGGGCGCATCGTGCCGAGCTTCACGCGCACCTGGCTGGCCACGCGGGGGACGAATCGACTGCCGCCGGCTGCCGGGCGGCTCGATCAGGCCGCGCTCGCGGCGCTGCATGCGGCACTCGTCGCCTGGGTGTTCTTTCCCTCGGCACGATTCACGGGAGTGGTGCTGCTTGCCGGCGCAGCGCTCAATCTGTGGCGTCTCCTTCAGTGGCGGGGCGCTGCGACACGCTCGGAGCCGCTGCTCGTGGTCCTGCACGTGGGATATGCATGGCTGGTAGCGGGTGGCGCCGCGCTGGGGGTCGCGATTCTCGATCCCGCATTCCCGCTTGATGCCGCGATTCACTCACTCACCGCGGGCGCAATCGGCACCATGATTCTCGCGGTCATGACCCGCGTAAGCCGCGGACACACGGGTCGAGCGCTCTGCGCGGACGGCGCGACCGTTCTCATCTACGTCATGGTCATTCTTGCGGCTGCGGCGCGGATCGCCGCGGCGCTCGCTCCGGCGGTTTGGGAAGAATTGCTGCTCGGGGCAGCGGCGCTATGGATCGGTGCGTTTGGACTGTTCGCGGTGCGCTACGGTCCGTTCCTGCTTCGGCGCCGAAGCGCGCCGGGTCCCGCGCAAGGCGCGATCGTGCAGGTCCCGAGGAGTGCGCCCAGCCCGCATTGACCAGACGCAGCGCGGGAGCTCGCAAGCACGCGACGACATCACAGGCGGCCGCCTCGCACTACCGGCTCGTCTCTTCAGCCCTCAAGCCGATGCAGATCGTCGCGCCATCCAGGCGTAGCGGATTCGCAATTCACCAAGTCGGCGCCGCGCAGTTCGATAAACAGTCCCTTCGCCTGCGGTCTCGATGGAATTCACCGAGCAGGATCTCGCGTTGCGCCTCGATGGGGTGTATTTCATGCGCATTCGGCGACTGCCGTCCTTTGTGCTGCATACACCGTTGCAGGATCCGCGCGGATGATCGCTCCGGGTCTGTCTGCCGAGTTGTCTGTCTGATAAATTGACGGCGTGGGAAACCCCACCACGCTCCCAACGGCTGCGGGCGAGACAGGAGCAAACGGTCCCGTTGCTCAACCGGTTCAAGGCGTGGCTCGACAATACTGTGCACTCGGTGCTGTCGAAAGACAGCCTGGGAGAAGCGGTCCACTATGCCTTACGCCACTGGAGAGCCTTGACGAACTTCGCTGAAGCCGGGCACCTCGACGCATCGAACAATTTTGCCGAACGCTGCATGGTTGACGTATCTGACCTACATCCTCGGCAACGCCCGCAACAGAGCCGGGGTACTGCCCATGCCGGATGAGTTTGCCACCCTCAGCACCACCCCAGCCGGCGGGTGCGATCTTTAACAATCTGGAGTAGGATCACCTGTTAGGCAGGACACGAATTACGGATGGAATCTAAGATGTCCCGAGATTCAGCCGTCAAATCGGAAATGTCGGTTGAGAAGCGTCTGGTCAGCGGAGGTGGTGATGAGTGACCCGTCTTCATGGGAGCCGAACCTCGACCGGCCGCGGATCTTTGCGGGTTTCGCGCTGCTGTCGGCGGTGCTCTCTGTGGGATTGCTCGTCGTTATCGTGCAGCCGGTGTCGCCGGATCCAGCGGCGCTACTCGCCTATATGACCGCCCATGAGAGAGGCATCGTAATCGACGCGGTCGTGGCGCTGTCCTGGGCCGTGTTCTCGATCCCGTTCATCGTCGGCCTTGGACAGCTCCTTCGTCCGAAGAGCCCCAGCCTTGCCCTCGCAGCGGTGGTGCTGTCCGCCGGCGGCGTCTTGCTCCTTGGCTATGGCATGCGCATGTCAGCCGGTGCTGAACTGGCCATTTTGGCCATGGGCGGTCCGTCAGTCGGCCCGGAAACCTTGCATGATGTCGCGTTTTGGAGGTTCCTGTCGTACACGCTGGGCGATCCAGGCCTCATGACGTGGGGGTTGGGTCAACTGCTGTTCGGGTGGCTCGCGTGGAGAAGCAGCGTGCTGCCGAACTGGCTCGCGACCATCGGCCTCATTGGCGGTTTTGCGGGTCTATTCACCGATGCCGTATACCAGTCGCCGATTCTGGCATTGCTGCAGATCGCATGCTTCGCGGTGTGGGGCTTCTTTACGGCGGCCAAATTGGCTCGACGCCAACCAGCGAAGCATGAACCCTCGCTTGCATAGTCGGACTCCATCACGTCGCGTCCTGCATCGGCCAGAGCCCATCGATCGCCTACCCAGGCATTTGCGCAGGTCCCTTGGGCGAGGCTGTCGTCAGCAGTCGATGTCGCTCGCCATGCCCAGTGCCACTTCGAGTGCCATTGCAGAAGGAAGGAGCCGCCAGCAGCAGCCAGTAGGCGAAACGCCGGCAAGCCCGGCTTGGTGGTAAGTGGCGACGTTAGAAGGTAAATTGAGCCTTCGAGGAATTCTTGCGCCCACCAGCCAACGATGCTACGAAAGTCCGGCTGCCCCGCTTGCTTGGAGTAGCTGAGCAGCTGGACAAGCGTGCTGAACTTAGTGTCCTCGATGCGTTGCCCGAGACCGGGCAGCGGCGGCTTGTTCGGCATTGATCGTACCGGCGTGACGGCTCGGATCCTCGAAATGTTCCAGAAGCGGGACACCTCGGCGCCTTGCACGCAGCCAGCGCGCAATCGCCTCGAAAACCAGGCTGCGGCCGGGCTGATATCCGCATAGTTACCGATGGTGCTCGGCCCCGCTGCGGCGGCTGAATGATGACTGCGTGCGCGAACCGTGCGGGACCGGCTGACAACGCTGCGTGTGAGACCATGAATTCACATACTCAAGACGAGCCGATGGCCACGAGCGGCGCGGATCACGCCGCGCGATCCGAGCATGGGGCGGTAAGCTCGCGCAAGGCGGACAGCCCCTCCGGGCAGGCTCCGACGGTACGCCCGGGAGCGAGCGATCCACAGCACGCGCCCGGCACCGCGGTATCCCCAGCCCCACCAGCGCACCGCGCGCAGCCTCACAAAATCCTCATCGTCGGCGGTGGCGCGGGCGGCTTGGAGCTCGCCACGATGTTGGGCGACAAGTTCGGCAAGCGAGGACGGGCGCGCATCGAGCTCATCGACCGGGAGCGCACGCACCTGTGGAAGCCGCTGCTGCACGAGGTCGCAGCCGGCAGCATGGACTTGAACGTCCACGAGCTGAGCTATCTCGCCCAATCGCACTGGCATCACTTCCAGTTCCGGCTGGGAGAGATGATCGGACTGGACCGAGCGCGGCGGGAGGTGCGCGTCGCTTGCGTGCTCGATGAAGCCGGCGCGCAGATCACCTCTGAGCGCCTCTACAGCTATGACACCTTGGTCATCGCGGTCGGCAGTCTGACCAATGACTTCGGCACCCTGGGCGTCAAGGAGCACGCCATTGCGCTTGAGAGCGCCGCTTCGGCCGCGCGCTTCCACCGCCGTCTGGTCAATTCCCTGATCCGTGCCCACGGCCAGCGCGAACCGCTGCGGCCCGAGCAGCTGCAGGTCGCAATCATCGGTGCGGGCGCCACGGGCGTCGAGCTGGCCGCGGAGCTGCACAACACCACCCGCGATCTGGTGTCCTTCGGGCTGGACCGGATCGACCCCGACGAGGACATCCAGCTCAATCTGATCGAAGCCTCACCGCGAATCCTGCCGGCGCTGCCCGAGCGACTCTCCGATGCCGCCGCCGCACTGCTCGGGGAGCGTGGCGTACGGCTGCGCACCGGCGCGCGCGTCGCCGAAGTCATGCAGGACGGCGTCAGTCTCGCGGACGGCCAATTCATTCCCGCGGAGCTGGTGGTCTGGGCGGCCGGCGTCAAGGCCCCGGATTTTCTCCGGGATCTCGATGGGCTCGAAACCAATGGTGTGAACCAGCTGATCGTGGGCGCGACGCTGCAGACCAGCCGCGATGAGAATATCTTCGCCATCGGCGACTGCGCCGCCTGTCCCTGGCTCGGCAGGGAAGGCAACGTACCGCCGCGCGCTCAGGCCGCGCACCAGCAGGCCGCCCACATGGTGAAGCAGATGAAACGGCGTTTCGGCGGCAAGCCCCTGCTGCCCTATCGCTACCGCGATTTCGGCTCGCTCGTGTCTTTGGGTCGGCACAGCACGGTCGGCAATCTGATGGGCGCACTGGTCGGCGGAAACCTGATGCTCGAGGGTTACTTCGCCCGGCTGATGTATACCTGGCTGCGCAAGATGCACGAGCTCGCGCTGCATGGCCCCGCGAAGGTGACGCTGGATACGCTGGCCCGACTCATCACCCGACGAACGGAGCCGCACGTCAAGCTGCATTGACGCGCTGTTCCAGCACGGCGCGCTCGTCGGTGCCAAGAGGCGTGCCGGGTCACGCCCGGCGCGCCGGCCCGCGACTACGGGGCGACCTGCACCTCGATCGGTGTGGTGCCCCGCAACGTCGCGAGAATCACGCAATAGCGCTCCGCAGTCCGCACCAGCCGTTCGCGGGCGGCCTGATCCGCCGAGCTGTCGAGTTCGAACCGCAGCGTGATGCGTTGGATTCCGACCGGGACCGACTTGTCGACGGCGAGCGTGCCGCGCGCATCCCAGACCCCTTCGGCGACGATCCGTCCGCCTGTGACCGTGACCCCCGTGGCGGTCGCGACGGCAAGCAGCGTGACCCCGGCGCACGCCGCAAGCGACTCGAGCAGCATGTCCGCGGAACAGGCCGCCGCTCCGGTGCCGCCCGTTGCGGGGTGCAGGCCGGCGACGATCGGGCGGTCCGGCACGAGCCGCACGGCGAGGGACGCCGGATCCAGACTCACCTCGATTCGCGAGGTGACGAGCGCCGAGTCCGGCATGGATCGATACGCCTGTTTGATGGGCGTCTGCAGCGCACGCAGTTCTTCAGCATTCATTGCAGTCGCTCCCATTCGGAAACACCTCGGCGCATATCACGTGGGCATGCCCGAACCGGCTCACGCCGCCGGTTTCGGGCTGAGGTACTGGGCAAACCAGCGCAAAGCCCGCTCCAGCACGTTTCGCTCATCGGCGGGCTTGTGAAAGCCATGACCCTCGCCCGCGTAGACCACCAGCTTGGTCGGAACCCCCATGGCGCGCAACGCATGCCAGAACTCGAAGGACTGCGGCGCCGGGCACTCGCCGTCGTACTGCCCTACCACGATCAACGAGGGTGTCTTGTCGTTCTGGATGAAGTTGATGGCGGAGCTCTTCGCGTAGACCTGCGGATCCTGGTACACCGAGGCGCCGAAGAACGGAATCATCCACTCATCGATCGAGTTCTCGCCGTAATAGCTCTTCCAGTCCGAAAGGCCGGCGCCCACGACCGCGGCCTTGAAGCGGTGGGTCTGGGTCGGGGCAAACATGGACATGAATCCGCCGTAACTCCAGCCAGTCAGGCCCAGGCGGTTGTTGTCGATGGGGTATTTCGCTTCCACCTGGTCAATGCCGGCGAGGATGTCGCGAAGGTCCCCGTAGCCCATGTCGCGGCGAACGGCCTTGGCGAAGCGCTCGCCCTCGCCGAAGCTGCCGCGGGGATTCGGCATCAGCACGAAGTAGCCCATCGCCGCGAGCGGCACCGGACCGTAGCCGTCCCAGGGCCAGCTCGGGCGCGTCGCCCAGCTCGGTCCGCCGTGCACGAACACAATCATCGGATAACGCTTGTGCGGATTGTAATGCGACGGGAACAGCAGCCAGCCCTGGACATGGAAGCCCTGGTTCACCCAGTGCACCGACACGGCCTTGCCCCACATCGTCCTGACGTTCGCGTTGACGTGCGTGATGGCATGCGGTGCGTCCATGACGCCCACAGGCTCGGCTGCTGCGTCCATCCGCAGGGTGGCAGCGTCGATCTCAGGCGGAGTGTCGAACGTGCTGTCGATGAACGCGACCAGATCGTGCGCCGCAGAGAGGGACACCGCAGACGCGAACGTTCCATCGCCGACGTTGGATGGCACTCGGAACAGCGGCCGCTGAGTGGCTGCGGCGTGCCCGTGAAGCCTGAAGAGGGACACGCGCGTGGACCCGCCGGCGAAGGACGACACCAGCAGCGCGTGATCTCCCGTCCAGGTCAGCCAGGACGGGGTGATGCCGATCGCAGGGGTGACATCGGCCGGCTGCCCCCCGTGCGCACCGATGACGTAGAGGTCTCCTCCGGTCGCCCCTTGATCGCTCATCAGGCCGCCGATGAACGCGATCTGTGTGCCGTCGGGCGACCAGCGCGGCAGTGCAATCTGCAGCCCGTGCAGGGGACCTGCAATCGACCCGGGATCCAGAGTGACCCGCGGCGCCCCGCCCACCGTCTGGGTGTAGAGCTTCGCCACCCACCAGTTGTCGCGCCCCGGCGGCGGGGCGCCGACATAGGCGACCCGATGCCCGCGCGGGGCCCAGTCGTACTCGTAAACGAAAATCGACACCGGCGTGATCGGGTGGACGGCTCCGCCGTCCGCCGGCAGCATCGCGAGCCGCTGGTGCTCGACACCCGTGCGGCCGATCACACCGATCTGCGGCTTCGTCGCGGACACGGCGGCGATGGGATGCAGATCGCCCTTCACGTAAAGAAAGCTCAGCGCGTGGCCGCCCGGCGTCCAGACGAGTTCGTGCACGAAACCGTCCAGATGCGTGATGCGCCGGGCCTGGCGGCCCGCGGCACCGACCTCATAGATGTCCAGCTGATTCGCCGTCTTCTTCGCGTGATTGCAATTGGAGAGGAACGCCAGAGTGCGGCTGTCAGGCGACCACGCGAGGCTGCTGTAATGGCACGATTTCACGGCGTGGGGAATCACCACCGTGCGCACATGTGCTCCGTCCGCGGCGGCAATCTGCAGAATCTGAACGGACTGGGCCCGCTTCGGCGCTGTGCTCTTGCCCTGCCCGGCATGACGCTGCGCATTCGCCTGCGCAGGTTGAGTGACCGTCCAGGCGATCGCGGCGCCGTTCGACGCGACCGACACGGCATTGAACCGGCGCACATCGGCCAGCCGCTGCATGATCTGCGCAATCCGTGCCGCATCCCGCTCTCGCGGCCGGGCCACGGCGGCCGTGCAGGCCTGATGCATCGCGGCGGCGCCCAGGCAAGTCAACAGGGTGGCCGGCAGCACGGCACCACGGTGCGATTTCATGTCACGATCTCCACGTCGTTGTCGTTCTCGCAAAGAGCCGCGATCGAAACGAAAAATACTAGCATGCACGCCGCCGAACGTCGAATCATGGCGCCCCCTTGGGCAGTGTCCTCAGCTGCAATTTCCGCGCCCGGCGGATTCCGGTTCTTGCGCTTTGTGACTATGCTTGAGGAATCTCGGTGGCGCCCGCGTGCGCCGCAAGCCATGCTTCCCAATCATCCGAGGAACGGAACGAATGTCGAGCGAGGGCAATGCCAAAGTCATTGACGGGAAGACGCCGGAATCAGCGGCCATGTTGGCAAACGTCAGGCGGGCGATGGCCATTACCGCCGCCCTCAACCGCCTGACGTTCACCGATGCAGAGCAGATTCGGGCATTGTTCAGCCAACTCATTGGCAAAACGGTCGACGAGAGCTTTCTGCTCATCCCGCCCTTCTACACCGCCGGCGGGGATGAAATCCGTGTCGGGAAGAATGTCTTCATCAATCAGAACTGCACTTTCTATGACCTCGGCGGCCTCGACATCGCCGATGATGTGATGATCGGGCCGAACGTGAGCATCATCACGGCGGGGCATCCCCTTGCGGCGTCGCGGCGGCGCACCGTGACGATCGGCAAGCCCATCGCAATTAAGAGAAGTGTCTGGATCGCAGCGGGCGCAACAATCATCGGCGGGGTCACGGTAGGTGAGAACTCGGTTGTGGCCGCAGGCTCGGTCGTCACCCGGGACGTGCCCCCCAATACCCTCGTCGGGGGAAATCCGGCGCGGGTCATTCGCGCAATTGGCGACGAATGAATTAAGCGTCCGCATTCCCTGCCACGGGAATTCACAACATCGATGGTGCGTTGTGATCTGATGGCGCGTCCCTGAGCGAGCGCGCCAGGGGAAAGCCTTGCGCTGTCGCCTGCGTTGCCTGAGAAAAACAACTGCCGCGGACGCAGGTCCGCGCGATCTGTTCATACCGTCACGGCGGGAGCGGCCTGCCCGTGGGAATCGCCAGCTCGGCGTGCAGCGCACGCTCAGCGCTCAAAACGCGCAGACCGTCTCGTGCAGCAAGGGAGCGGACTTGATCCAAGCTCGCACGCCGCTCTCGCCGGCCCCGGCGTGCAGGGCTTCACCGGGCGGCAATCGCAGCCACGACCAGCGGCTGAGCTCCTCGCCGCTCTCGGAGAAGCCGCCGCTCAACACCAGCATCTCGAGGCCCCGCGCATTGGGAAGATTGATCGATGCGCGCGCTGCCCACTCATCGATCCGCACCTGCTCGTAGGAGTCATCGAAGAGGATGAGCGAGGCAGCCTGGCCCCAGTCCGGCTCATGGCGCTGTCCTTCTCCCGGGGCTCGCACCACCGGCTGCAGGTCATCCCTGCGGAACTGCCAGAGCTTGACGAATATGATGCAGCCATCCGTGCTGCCGGGCGCATGCGAGGTTCCAGGCGGGTTCCTCACATAAGCGCCTGCGGGATACTCGCCGCTCTCGTCCTCGAACGTTCCCTCGAGAACCAGAAACTCCTCCCCGCCGGGATGGGTGTGCCGCGGGAAGCGGCTTCCCTGGGCATAGCGGACGATGGAGGTTGCCCGCGCCTTCTCATCACCTACCCGGAACAGCATCCTGCGCTCGACGCCCGCGGTGGGGCTCGCTACCCAGTCCAGTCGCGCCGCATGCACGAGCGCGCGCTGCGAAAGATCGTTGTTCAGAAGCATGGTGCGCCTCCTCGCCCAGTCCCTGCCGGTGGCCGTCGCCGCAACGCCGCTCAGCGCTCGAACACTCCTCGCGCGAGCAAGCCGGGCTGCCGCGATCTGATTGGGCTTGCCTGGGAGGGAGCGTGAGCTGCGGCCCAGGCAGGCAGATGTGATGCATTATACCGTCAAGAGGCGATCTCGCCCATCGCGCAGCCCGCGGCAAGACAGTGCAAGGGCTAGCGGACGGCCTCTGCCGCGTCCACAGCGACAGCCTCACCGCTCACGGCATCGCGACCGCCCTCGCGCCCGAGGAGGTCCTCGACCTCCTGGCGGACCCGGCCGGCGGTGAACCCGAACTGCGACATGAGTTCCGGACCCTTTCCCGAGGCGCCAAACCGGTCGATGCCGAGGATCCGGCCCTCGATCCCGACATACGGCCACCACGAGAGCGTTGCGCCGGCTTCGACAGCGAGTCTGCGGCGGACCGCCCTGGGCAGCACGCTCTCGCGATAAGCCGCATCCTGCGCGTCGAATACCTGGGTCGAGGGCATGGAGACCAGCCGCACGCGCCGTCCGGCCGAATTCAGCGCCCTGACTGCCTCCGCAGCGATGGGCACCTCGGAGCCGGTTGCGATCACAAGGCAATCCGGGATCCCGGCGCAGTCGATCAGCACATAGCCTCCCCGGCCGGTGATGGCCTGCTGCCGGCTGTCGCGCGGCTGCTGTGCGAGCGCCTGGCGCGTCAGCACGATGACCGTGGGTCCCAGCCGCTCGATGGCCGCCGTCCAGGCCACCGCGGTCTCGAACGCATCGCAGGGACGCCAGAGGTGCACGTTCGGCAGTGCCCGCAGACTCGTCAGGTGCTCAACCGGCTGGTGCGTCGGTCCGTCCTCGCCGAGCCCGATGGAGTCGTGCGTGTACACAAGCACGACCGGAATGTTCATGAGCGCCGCCATGCGCACGGCGTTGCGCGCATAGTCCGAGAAGACCAGGAACGTGCCTCCATAGGGCAAGAACCCGCCGTGCAGCGCCATGCCGTTCATCATGGCGGTCATGCCGAACTCGCGCACGCCGTAATGCAGGTAATTGCCGCCGTCGGCCGAAATCTCGCGCGCCGTCTTGAACCGCGTGTTGTTTGACGGTGTCAGATCGGCCGAGCCGCCGAACAGCTCCGGCAACGCCGCACCCATCAGGTCGAGAACCGCCTGGGAGGACTGGCGGGTCGCCTGCGGAGCAGGCTGCGCCCGTGCGGTCTCGAGCGCCTGTGCCGCAAGGTCGGACCAGGCTTGCGGGCGCGCCCCGCTGATGCGCCGTTCGAGCTCGCGCGCCAGATCGGGGAATGCCGCCCGATAGCGCTCGAGGAGCGCGCGCCAGAGACGCTCGTCCTCGGCGCCGCGCGCACGATGATCCCAAGCGGCGCGCAGCGGCTCGGGAACGACGAACGGCTCGTGCGGCCAGCCGATGGCCGCGCGCGTGGCCGCCACCTCATCGACGCCGAGCGCCTCACCGTGCGCGTGCGCGGTGCCCTGCTTGTGCGGGGCACCCCAGCCGATGACGGTTTTGCAGCAGATCAGGGACGGTCGTGCAGTCTGCGCGCGCGCCGCTTCGATGGCCTTCGCGACCTGCTCGCCGTCGTGCCCGTCGACATCGGCGATGACATGCCAACCGTAGGCGGCAAAGCGCCGCGGCGTATCGTCCGTGAACCATCCCTCGACGCGCCCGTCGATCGAGATTCCGTTATCATCGTAGAGCACGGTCAGTTTGCCGAGGCCCAGCGTGCCGGCGAGCGAGCAGGCCTCGTGCGACACGCCCTCCATCAGACAGCCGTCGCCGCAGAACGCGTATGTGAAGTGATCGACGACCGGGAATCCCGGCCTGTTGAATTCGGATGCGAGCAGCCGCTCCGCGAGCGCCATGCCGACGGCGTTGGCAAGTCCCTGGCCGAGCGGCCCGGTGGTGGTCTCGATGCCGAGCTCGGGCTCGTACTCCGGGTGCCCCGGCGTGCGGCTGCCGAGCTGGCGGAAGCGCTTGAGATCCTCGATGCCGAGCGGGTACCCGGTCAGATGCAGCAGCGCATAGAGCAGCATCGAGCCATGCCCGTTGGAGAGCACGAAGCGGTCGCGGTTGAACCAGCGCGGATTTGCCGGATTGTGGCGCAGAAATCCGCCCCACAACGCCTCGGCGACGTCAGCCATGCCGAGCGGCATGCCCGGATGCCCCGAGTTGGCGCGCTGCACCGCATCCATCGACAGCGCGCGGATGGCGTTGGCAAGCTCCCGACGAGTGCTCATAGTGGTCCTCATGGGGCCTCGCGGCCCGGTGTTGCCCGGCTCGCGCCGGCGGCGCCTCTGCGATGCCGGGCGGCCGCTCAGCCGGCGCGTCGCAGCCCCTCGTGCCGGTAGCGCTCGGCCATCTGCTCAAGCGGCACCGGGCGGATCACTCCGCCCTGCCCGGCGCAGCCGAACGCCTCAAAGCGCTCCTTGCACAGGCTCCGTGCCGCGGCTGTCGCCGCCTTGAGAAACCGGCGCGGATCGAAATCCGCCGGCTTCTCCGCGAGCGAGCGCCGTACCGCCGCCGTCATGACGATGCGGATATCGGTGTCGATGTTCACCTTGCGCACCCCGTGGCGGATGCCCTCCTGGATCTGCTCCACCGGCACCCCGTAGGTCTCGGGAATGTCCCCGCCATACTCGCGCAGGATCGCGAGCCAATCCTGCGGCACCGAGGAGGAGCCGTGCATGACCAGGTGCGTGTTCGGAATGGCGCGGTGGATCTCCTCGATCCGCGTGATCGCCAGCACCTCCCCGCTCGGCTGGCGCGAGAACTTGTAGGCGCCGTGGGAGGTTCCGATCGCAATGGCGAGCGCATCCACACCGGTGCGCTCGACGAAATCCACGCATTGCCCCGGGTCGGTGAGGAGCTGCTCGCGCGAAAGCTTGCCTTCGGCGCCAACGCCGTCCTCTTCGCCCGCGAGGCCCGACTCGAGCGATCCCAGGCAGCCGAGCTCGCCCTCGACCGACACGCCGATCGGATGGGCCATCTCGACCACGCGCCGCGTGACCTGGACGTTGTAGTCGTACGAGGCCGGCGTCTTCATGTCCTCGAGCAGCGACCCGTCCATCATGACACTGGTGAAGCCGGAACGGATCGAGCGCTGGCAGACCCCAGGGCTCGCGCCGTGGTCCTGATGCAGCACGAGCGGCACTTGCGGCCAGGTTTCGACCGCAGCCTGCACGATGCGCCTGAGGAAGGACTCCCCAGCGTAGCTGCGCGCGCCCGCGGAGGCCTGCAGGATCGCCGGGCTGTCCGTCTCGGCGGCGGCCTGCATGATGGCCTGCACCTGTTCCATGTTGTTGATGTTGAATGCCGGCACGCCGTAGCTGAACTCGGCCGCGTGATCGAGCAGTTGTCGCAGTGAAATCAGCGCCATGGAAGCCTCCCCGTGATGTTCAGACGCAACGCCGCATCGCGATAGCGCGCCGGCGCTCAGCGCGGCGCAGCGCCGCGCTCCCGGCCGCGAGCGTCGTTGCGCCGCTCGATGAGCCGCCAGATCATCGGCGTGAAGATCAGCTGCATCGCCAGATCCATCTTCCCGCCGGGACACACAATGGTATTGGGGCGCGACATGAACGATTCCTTGAGCATCGAGAGCAGGTAGGGAAAGTCGATGCCGCGCGGATTGGCGAAGCGGATGACGAGAAACGATTCGTCCGGCGTCGGGATGAACCGGGCGATGAAGGGGTTCGAGGTGTCGACGACCGGCACGCGCTGAAAATTGATGTGCGTACGCGAGAACTGCGGGCAGATGTAGCTCACATAGTCGGGCATGCGCCGCAGAATGGTCTCGGTGACCGCCTCGGCCGTGTAGCCGCGCGTGAACTTGTCGCGCTGCAGCTTCTGAATCCATTCCAGGTTGATGACCGGTGTCACCCCGATCAGCAGATCCACGTGCTTCGCGACGTCGACCTCCTCGGTGACCACCGCCCCGTGCAGTCCCTCGTAAAAGAGCAGATCGGTTTCGTCCGGCAGATCGTCCCAGGCGGTGAAGGTGCCGGGGGGCTGGCCGTAGGGGGCCGCCTCGGCGGCATCGTGCAGGTATTTTCTCGCCTTGCCGGTGCCGCTCTCGCTATAAGTGTGGAACAGCTCCTCCAGCTCGGCGAACAGGTTCGTCTGCGGCCCGAAATGGCTCAGGTGCTGATCGCCCTTCTCGAGGGCGCGGGCGAACTGCTCCTTCATCTCGGCCCGGTCATAGCGATGGAAGCTGTCGCCCTCGACGAATGCGGCCTTGATGTGCTCGCGCCGGAAGATCTGCTCGAAGGTCTTGCTGACCGAGGTGGTCCCAGCGCCCGAGGAGCCGGTGACCGCGATAATGGGGTGCCGGACCGACATGGTGATCGTTGCCTCAGGCAGTGTGGGTCGTGAACAGGCCGCGTGTGCCGAAAAGCGGAACGTCGAGCTCGAATTCGTTGTGGTCGCGGTGATAGCGCTCGATGCGCTCGACCTCCGTGCGCGCCCCGAAGATGAAGCTCACCCGCTGATGCAGGCTCTCCGGCCTCACCTCGAGCAGCGGACCGAAGCCCGTGCTCGCGCGCCCGCCGGCCTGCTCGATGAGAAATCCGATCGGATTCGCCTCGTAGAGCAGCCGCAGTCGCCCCGACTGCTGCGGATCGCGGCGGTCGCGCGGATACAGGAAGACCCCGCCGCGCATCAGGATGCGGTGCGTCTCGGCGACCAGCGAGGCGATCCAGCGCATGTTGAAATCCCTGCCGCGCGGCCCGCTCTGCCCCTGCAGGCATTCGTGCACGTAGCGGCGGATGGCCGGCTCCCAGTGCCGGGAGTTCGAGGCATTGATCGCGAATTCGCTGGTGGCCTCGGGAATGCGCAGGTTCGGATGGGTGAGTGAGAACTCGCCGATCTCCCGATCGAGCGTGAAGCCGTGCACGCCGTGCCCGGTGGACAGCACCAGCATGGTCGCCGGTCCGTAGATCGCGTAACCGGCGCACACCTGGGCGCTGCCGCTTTGCAGGAAGTCCTCGACGGTCGGCTCGCTCACCCCCTCGGGGCAGCGCAGCACCGAGAAGATGCTGCCGACCGAGACATTGACGTCGATGTTGGAGGAGCCGTCGAGCGGATCGAACAGCAGCAGGTACGGTCCGCGCGGATACTGCTGCGGGATCGGGTACGGGTCTTGCTGTTCCTCGGTGAGCATGCCGGCGAGCTGTCCGCCCCATTCGTTGGTGCGCAGGAAGATCTCGTTCGCGAGCACATCGAGCTTCTGCTGCGGCTCTCCCTGCGCGTTGATCGTGCCCGCCTCGCCGAGGGCGTTGGCGAGGGCGCCTTTGCCGATGAGCGCCGCGATGCGCTTGCAGGCCAGGCGCACGTCATGGATCAACGCGGTGAGTCCGCCGGTCGCGGCGGCCCCGGGGGCTGCATTGAGCCGGCGCTGCTCCTCTATGAGAAAGCGCGTGAGGGGTGTCGCGTTGGGCATCGCATCAGTGTTCATGGGCCCCCTCTTCGGCGAACACGCGGCTGGCGCGGATGTCGGCGGTCTCGATGGTCTCGAGATCCTCGCGGGTGATCGGCGTGCCGCGCCGCTCGAACAGCCGGCTCGCCTGGCGCAGACGCGCCCGGTCGAGCGCGTTGCGGATGGATCGGGCATTGGCGAAATGCGGCTGGTCGCGCCGCAATTCGATATACGCGCGCAGCGCGGCATCCGCATCGGCGCTGAGCCGATAGTGCATCTGCTCGAGCATCAGGTGCGCGATGGCGAGCAGCTCATCTGAGCTGTAGTCGGGAAAATCGATGTGATGCGCGACACGCGAGGACAGACCCGGATTGCTGTGGAAGAAGGTGTCCATGCGCTGCTTGTAGCCGGCAAAGATCACCACCAGATCCTCGCGCTGGTTCTCCATCACCTGCAGCAGTATCTCGATCGCCTCCTGGCCGTAGTCGCGCTCGTTTTCCGGACGGTACAGATAGTAGGCCTCATCAATGAACAGCACCCCGCCCATGGCACGCTTGAGCACCTCGCGTGTCTTGGGGGCAGTATGCCCGATGTACTGCCCGACCAGGTCATCTCGGGTGACGGCGACCAGGTGTCCCTTGCGCACGTAACCGAGGCGATGAAGGATCTCGGCCATGCGCATGGCCACGGTGGTCTTGCCGGTGCCCGGATTGCCGGTGAAGGACATGTGCAGCGCCGGCGCGCCGGCGCTCAGCCCAAGCGTGCCCCTGAGCTTGTCAATGAGCAGCAGGGCGGCGATGTCGCGGATGCGCTGCTTGACCGGCGCGAGGCCAACCAGATCGCGCTCCAGGCTGTCGAGCACCTGGCCGACCTGCGATGCGCGGTAGGCCGCCTCGAGGTCGAGCGGGGCGGGTGCCGAGTCCTCAGACTCCGCCGACGGGGATGTCTCGGTTACGGCGTTCATCGCAGGTCAATACCGCTCTCCCTCGGGGCGGTCGCACGCGTAGGCACGGGTCGTGTAGCGCACCGCGCGTCCCGGCCCCTCCTCTCGCACCAGCGCGAACCCCGGCTCCTGCGGCGGCCGGTTGACGAGGAACGAGAGGCGCAGCGACTCGCGCCCGCGCGTCGCATCGAAGGCGTTCACCTTGATGTAGTGCCGGGGAAAGATCTTCCGGCACGAGGCGATCTCGCCCATGATGCCGGCGGCGTCGCGGATGTCGAACATCGGCATGCCGAACATTTCCCAATAGGTGTTGCGCGGATGCGGATCGTCGGTGTACTCGATGGCGAGCGCCCAGCCGTTGGCCAGGCTGTATTCGAGCTGTTTGCGGATCTGCGCGTCGGTCAGTTCCGGCAGGAAAGAGAAGGTGCCTTGAGTGATGCGCATGGCGGTGCCTCGGGCTGACGGTGTGGATCAGGCGACCTGGGGCGTCGGCACGAAATCCGGCGTGTCGGTGCTGGCGTAATTGAACGTCACCTCTCCCCAGACATCGAGCGCGGCGCGCAGCGGTGCGCACTCGCGTGCCGCCGCGGCCAGGATCTGCGGGCCCTCGTTCCAGATGTCCCGGCCCTCGTTGCGCGCCAGCACCATTGCCTCCAGCGCCACCCGGTTGGCGGTCGCGCCGGCGGCGATGCCCATCGGATGGCCGATCGTGCCGCCGCCGAACTGCAGGATCGTGTCCTCGCCGAGGTAGTGCAGCAGCTGATGCATCTGGCCAGCGTGAATGCCGCCGGAGGCGACGGGCAGCACCCCGTGAAGGCCCGCCCAGTCCTGCTCGAAGAACAGCCCGCGCTGCAGATCGACCGCGTTGTGCGGCTCGCGCAGCACGTTGTAGAAGCCCTGCACCGAGTTCGGGTCGCCCTCGAGCTTGCCGACCACCGTGCCGGCGTGAATGTGATCGACCCCGGCGAGGCGCATCCACTTGGAGATCACGCGGAAGGACACCCCGTGCGACTTCTGCCGGGTGTAGGTCGAATGCCCGGCGCGGTGCAGATGCAGGATCATGTCGTTGCGGCGCGCCCAGCGCGACATCGACTGGATCGCCGTATAGCCGATCACCAGGTCGATCATGACGATGACCGAGCCCAGATCGCGCGCGAATTCTGCGCGCTCGTACATGTCCTCCAGGGTGCCGGCGGTGACGTTGAGGTAATGCCCCTTGACCTCGCCGCTGGCGGCCTGCGCGCGGTTCACCGCCTCCATGCAGTAGAGGAACCGGTCGCGCCAGTGCATGAACGGTTGGGAATTGATGTTCTCGTCGTCCTTGGTGAAATCGAGGCCGCCCTTGAGGGCCTCGTAGACCACGCGGCCGTAGTTGCGGCCCGAAAGTCCGAGCTTCGGCTTAATCGTCGCCCCGAGCAGCGGGCGGCCGAACTTGTCCAGGCGTTCGCGCTCGACGACGATGCCCGTCGGCGGGCCGGAGAATGTCTTGACGTAAGCGCTCGGGAAGCGCATGTCCTCCAGGCGCAGCGCCTTCAGCGGCTTGAAGCCGAAGACGTTGCCGATGATAGAGGCGGTGAGATTGGCGATCGAGCCGGGCTCGAACAGGTCCAGATCATAGGCGATGTAGGCGAAGTACTGGCCGGGCGAGCCGGGCACGGGATCGACCCGGTAGGCCTTGGCCCGGTAGCGCTCACAGGCGGTGAGCCGATCCGTCCAGACCACCGTCCAGGTCGCGGTGGAGGATTCGCCCGCGACGGCCGCCGCGGCCTCCTCGGGCTCGACGCCCTCCTGCGGGGTGATGCGAAACAGCGCCAGCACGTCGGTCGCTGCCGGCACGTAATCGGGCTGCCAGTAGCCCATCTGAGCATATTTGAGGACCCCGGCCCGGTAGCGCTCGGATCCGGTCTTGGCACGCTTCTGCTCGGTGACGGTGGCGTTCATCGAAGTTCGCTCCTCTGCGCGCTCTGGCGCAAGTGACCGGATCAGCGCCCCCGCATCCCGTCCCCCGGACGGTGCGCGGCGCCGCGCATGGGCCGGATACTGGGACTTGATTTTCATTAGGTCTAGTTAGATATTTTTGCCGTCTGCATAAGAGGTCCTTATTGATTTATGCGCAATGTCACGCTGCGCCAGATGCGGGTCTTCGCTGCCGTCGCGCGGCATCTGTCCTTCACGCGCGCCGCGCGCGAGCTGCACCTCACGCAGCCGGCCGTCTCGCAGCAGATGCGGCTACTCGAGCAGGAAGTCGGCATGCCGCTGATCGAGCAGATCGGGCGCAAGATCCGCCTCGCGCCGGCAGGCGTGGAGCTGCTGCAGTACGCCCATCAGGTGACGGAGCTGCTGCGCGAAGCCGGCGAGGCCATCGCGGCCATGCGCGGGCTGAAGCGCGGATTGCTGAAACTCGGCGCGGTGAGCACGGCGAAGTATTTCGCGCCGGCGCTGCTCTCGGCGTTCACGCCGGAATACCCCGAGGTGACCATCAAGTTCACGGTCGGCAACCGCGGCGAGATCGTCAGGCTCCTCGGCGCCAACGAGCTGGATCTGGTCATCATGGGCCGCCCGCCGATGGAGCTCGCCACCGCGGCGACGCCCTTCGCCCCGCATCCGTTAGTGATCATCGCCTCGCCCGGGCACCCGTTGGCCGGGCGCCGGCGCATTGCGCTCGAGGCGCTCGCCGAGGAGAGCTTCATCGTGCGCGAGGAAGGCTCGGGGACGCGCGCCTCGATGGAGCGGCTGTTTTCCGAGCACCGCGTGCCGTTTCGCGCGCTGATGGAGGTGAGCAGCAACGAGACGATCAAACAGGCCGTGATGGCCGGCATGGGCATCTCGTTCATCTCGGCGCACACCATCGGGCTGGAGATCGACGCCGGGCGGCTCACGATCCTCGATGTGGTGGGCCTGCCGGTCATGCGCGAGTGGTACGTGATCCAGCTGCAGAAGAAACTGCTGCCGCCCATTGCCGCGGCGTTCCGCGCCTTCATGCTTGAGCACGCCGCGGACATCATCGCCCGCACCGTCGGGGCTGCGCTCAGCGCCGAGGGCCGTCCCGCCAGCGCCGCGCCTCGGGCCGCTGCCCGGCCTCGCCCGCCCGCAGCGCGCACCCGAGGCGCGAAGCCTGCCCGCTGAGCAGCGGCAGCCGCATACGATTCGGCACAGGACTGAGCAGACATGCCCACTGATAGCAGCGATCGGCACGCCCACTGGCAGAACATCTATCGGACCCGGCGCACCGATTCGGTCAGCTGGTTCCGGCCGCACCTTGAGGTTTCCCTGGACCTGCTCGCCGCGGGTGGAATGTCCGCCGCATCGCGGGTGATTGATATTGGTGGCGGCGCATCGACGCTGGTCGATGACCTGTTGGCGCGGGGCCTGCGCCATGTGAGCGTCCTCGATGTGTCTGAGGAGGCATTGGCTCACGCGCGTCAGCGCCTCGCCGAGCGCGCCGATCTCGTGCAATGGCTCGCCGGCGATGTGCTCGAGGTCGCTTTGCCCCCGGGCGGATTCGATTTCTGGCATGACCGGGCCGTGCTGCACTTTCTCACCGACCCGGCCGACGCCACCCGGTATGCGCAGATCTCGGCGAGCGCCCTCGCGCGCGGCGGGTATGCGGTGATCGGCGGGTTCGCACCGGACGGCCCCGAGCGCTGCAGCGGGTTGCCCGTCGTGCGCCGTTCAGCACAACAGATCGGGGAGCTCTTCGCGCCTGCCTTCGCGCTCGTGCAGAGCCATGCTGAGCGCCATCAAACTCCCACGGGTGCCGAGCAGTCGTTTGCGTATGCGCTGCTGCAGCGGCGCTGATCGGATCTGATCCGAAGGGAAAAATTTAGTTTTGTGTTATTTTTCAATTAGTTATTAAATATTTATTAGGTAGATTCGGAATCACCGCGGCCGAGGCAAGACACCGTGACCCGCGTGGCCGGCACCTCTCGGGCAGGTGGGCTCTTCGGCGTCGGCTGTACCCGTCGGCGCATGTCGCGCAATAATCCGTCCCTCGGGGATGCGCGCTGAGCGCCGCGACACAACAAGATCCACAAGAACCTGCGAGGCTTGCCATGCGTGAGGTGTTTCGAGTCGTCCAGGGATTCTCGCTGTCGTTGATTGCCGGCCTGATGCTGCTGTCGGCCGCGCCTCCACGGGCGAGAGCCCAGGCGCCGTTTCTGGGGCCGGTGGCCCCGCCGATGTGTCAGCGCGCAGACCGGGTCGAGACCGGTGTCGACGGCCAGCTCACGGCTGCGGAGCGCGCCAGCGGCGCCTCGAAGCGCCCGTACAACTGCAATCT
>JAKCEJ010000218.1 GCA_021838065.1 Pseudomonadota bacterium | reverse complement strand
CTTCGTCTTTCCGCGGCGCATCGCGGTGCCGCAGATCGTGCGCTACGGCCAGGACATGGGTTACGGGGCGCACTGCGACGCCGCGTTCATGGCGGTCGGCCAGCAGCCGCTGCGCTCGGACGTCTCGTGCACGCTGTTCCTCGGCGAGCCGGGCAGCTACGCCGGTGGCGATCTGGTCATCTACCTCGGCTCGCAGGAGGTGCGCATCAAGGGTCAGCCGGGCGAGGCCGTGTTGTATCCGTCGACCACCCTGCATGAGGTCGAGCCCGTTACCGCCGGGGAGCGCCTGGTGATGATCACCTTCATCGAGAGCCAGATCGCCGATCCGGCGCAGCGCGAGCTGCTCTTTGCGCTGAACGAGGTGCGCGCGCTCGAGGGAGCGAAGCTCGAGTGGGGCAACCGCATGCGCCTGGAATATGTCGCGGCCAACCTGCAGCGCATGTGGGCGCAGCCGTGAGGGATGCCGCGGCGGACCGTGAGCGGCTGCTCGCCATCCAGCGCGCCGCGCAAGGCGGCGAGCTGCCGCGGGCCGCTGAGCTCGCCGAGGCGGCGCTCGCCGGGGGGCTTGAGCATCCGCTGATCTTCAACGTGCTGGCGCTGCGGCACGAGCTCGCCGGTGCGCTCGAGGAGGCCGAAGGGCTGTTGCGGCGGGCCGTGAGTCTCGCCGCCGACGACAGGGCCGCGCGCAACGCGCTCGGCCTGTGTCTGCTCAGGCTCGAGCGCCAGGGCGAGGCGCTCGAGCAGTTCGATGCGTTGCTCGCGCTCGATCCGGCCCTGCCCTTTGCCCACGCCAGCCGCGGCACTGCGCTGTTCGCGCTGGCGCGCGTGCGCGAGGCGGAGGCTGCGTTCCAGCGCGCGATCGAGCTCGATCCGCAGCAGGCAGTGGCACTGGCGGGGCTCGCGCGCATCGCGAGCTATCGTGGCCTGCACCGCCAGGCGCGCGCCTGGGCCGAGCGGGCCCTGCAGCGCCTGCCCGGCTACCCCGATGCACTGCTCAGCCTCGCGGCGGCCGATCTCGGTGAACAGGATCCGCTGACCGGCGAGGCCCGACTGCGCGAGCTGCTTGCGCGGGCCGATCTGTCCGCGGAGCAGCGTGCCTTTGCCGGTGGACTGCTCGGCGATGCGCTCGATGCCCAGGGCCGTATGCCCGAGGCGTTCGCCGCGTACACCGAGAGCAATGAGCTGCAGCGCGCGACCCACGCCGCGCAGTTTGCGGCCGCTGCGCCGAATGCGCTGCAGTATGCGCAGGGGCTCGCCGAGTACCTGCGCGCCGCACCGGCTGCGCCCTGGCGTGCGCCGGCGCCCGCCGCGGGGCCGGCGCCGGCCGCCGGGCACATCTTCGTGCTGGGATTTCTACGCTCGGGCACCTCGCTGCTGGAGGTGATCCTCGAGGGTCACCCCCAGGTGGTCAGCGTGGAGGAGAGCGAATCGCTGATCGACGGCCTGCAGCGCTTCATGCAGCGACCGCAGGATCTGGATTCGTTTCTGAACGCGCCGCCTGCCGTCTACGAGGCGCTGCGCACCGCCTACTGGCGCCGCGTCGCGCAGGCCGGCGCCAACGTCGCAGGCAAGGTGTTCGTCGACAAGAACCCGCTCAACACGCTGAAGCTGCCGCTGATCGCCCGGCTGTTTCCGCAGGCGAAGATTCTGGTCGCCTGCCGCGACCCGCGGGACATCGTGCTCAGCTGTTTTCGCCATCGCTTTCGCATGAGCGCACCGGTCTACGAGATGCTCACTCTCGAAGGCGCGGCTCGTTACTACGACGCCGTCATGCGCGTGCTGCTGGAGTGCACGCGGCTGCTGCCGCTCGAGATGTGCCTGGTGCGCCACGAGGACGTGGTGACGGGGTTCGCGCGCGAGATGCGCCGGGTCTGCGATTTTCTACGGCTCGAGTGGGATCCCGCCATGGGGGATTTTGCGTTACGCACGCGCGACCGGGAAGCGCTGACGCCGAGCACGGCGCAGCTCGCCCGGGGGCTGAACACCGAGGGGGTCGGCCATTGGCGGCGCTACCGCGAGCAGCTTAAGCCGGCGCTGGCGCTGCTCGCGCCCTGGGTCACGCAGTTCTACTACGACGAGGCCGGTGCCGGTGGGTCGGGCAGATTGAACCAGCAGTTGAACGCCACCGTGATCCGCTCGCCTTCGCCCTCGAAGGGCGTCACGTGATGTAGCACCCAGGAGGGGAAGATCACCAGCTGCCCGGGCTCTAGGCGAAAGCGCGGCGCACGGTGCCCGTAGGGCAGTGGAATGTTTGCCACCGCGGCATCCATGTGCATGGCGCTCGGGGTGGTGGGATTGACGAAGGTGAGCAGGCCGTTTTCCGGTTTGCCCGGGTCGCCCCGGCCCGAGTCGACGCAGTACACGCCGCTCCAGGATGCGTTGGGATGGTTGTGCACCCCGAAGTAGCCGCCCGGGCGGGTGACGTGGAACCAGCAGTCGTTGTAGATCTGCAGTCGCTGCAGCGTCGGCACGTCGTAGCCGTTGAGCCGGCCGATGACCGACAGCAGCTGGTCCCAGCAGAACCCTTTGAGTTCCCGAACCGCCTCGTGCTCGACGCGGAAGAAATTGAAATGGCTCTCGAACAGCGCCTCGTTGCGCGGCGTCAGGGGGTGCGGATTGGTCGCCCCGCGCGCCTCCAGCTCGAAGATCACCTGCTTCAGACGGGGATTGAGCTGCTCGTGAGCCGGGTAGCGCGACATGCCGAACGGCACTGCGAACATCGTGATCAGCTCGGGAGCGGGCAGTGCGGCGGGCGGCATGTGGGTGTTTAGAGGACCTCGCGTATAGTATACGCTCGAATCAACTTCAGCCCGCGTCGCGGGCGCCAGTGTCGGCAATCAGCATGATAAATCGCACTCTCGGGCACGTCGGATCGATCGCCTGCGCGACCCTACTGCTCGCGGCGGGCGCTGCGGCATGCCGGGCGGCGAGCCCGATCCAGGAATTGCTCGCCTGCCGGCGCATCGGGCAGGCCGCCGCGAGGCTCGCGTGCTTCGATCGCGTTTCGGCTCGCCTGGCCGCCGCGCCCGTTGCGGCCCCTGTCGCCGCGGCACCGGTCACGCGAAGCGCTGCTCCCGTTGCGGCAGGGCGTGCGGCGCCGGCGGCCCCGGCCGCCACGCTCAGTGCGGAGCAGGCATTCGGCCTGTCCTATAGCCAGCTGACCGCACACGAGGTCGCCGTGGGGGCGCTGCCGAAGCCGGTCGCGCACATCGGTGCGACGCTGCGCCGTATCAGCACGGCTGCCGATGGGCGCTGGATCTTCGCGCTCAGCAACGATCAGGTGTGGGTGCAGCAGGATCCGGATCACGATCTGCTGGCGAATCCCGGGCAGCACGTGACCATCGTCCATCAGATGTTCGGCTCGTACTGGCTGCGCCTGCCCGACGGCAGCGGCTGCTCGGTCAAGCGGATCCGCTGAGGCACTTACCCCAGGTCGATGCCGCCGGCGCGGAGCTGCTTGGCGAGTTCGCCGAGTTCCTGCTCGTAGTGCTGCCAGTGACTCAGCGAGGTGTCGTACAGCGGCTGGCGCACCTGCACGACGCTCGCGGTGCTGGTTGGCGCGGGATTGCGGTGAAACTCCAGGCACTGCGGCTCGAAGGGCAGGCCGAGGTGCTCCAGCAGGCCGCGGACCGTCGGCTCGAGCTCGGTGACCAGATCCTCGTAGGCGACATCGTAGATTCGCCCCGGCAGGATCCGATGCCAGTGCGCCATCAGGCGCCGATAGCCAAGGTAGAACAGCGCGAGTTCGCGAAGATCTCTCGAGAAGGGGTAGCTGGCGGTAAAGCGAGTCTTGAAAATCGCGTAACAGGCCGCGAGCGGATGACGTGTCAGGTGCACGATGCGCGCCTGCGGGAAGGCGCGCAGGATGAGCGGGCAGAAGAAGAAATTGGTCGGCTGCTTGTCGGAGAAGCGCGGCCGGTCCCCACGCAGCGAGCGCGCAAACGCCAGGTACTCACGGGCGATGACGGCCGGCTCCGTGTGCGCGAAACGGGCGGCGAATTGGGGCCAATCGCGCGGCGGCTCCCGGCTCGCATGGCGCACGGCGAGACCCACCGCCTCCGTCATCGCGGGCAGCTCGCCGGCGGCATGCACCATTGAGTGACGGCCGATGATCCGCTCGACCAGCGTGGTGCCGGTGCGGGGCAGTCCCACGATAAAGATCGGGGCCTCCCCCGTGGTATCCGGCGCCGTCGGCTCGAGGTTCGCGAATCCTGCGATCAGCCGCTCGATCACGGCCTGATCGGTGGCCGGGTCGTACTGCACGCCGGCACGCTCGATGCGGTTGCCCACGCACAGGTGCCGCCAGCTCGCCGGATAGTCGCCGAGATCGTCGTGAGCCTTGGCCAGCGCGAAATGGAGGGTCGCGGCGTCCTTCGACGTCGGTTCGACGGCCCCGAGCGCTTGCTCCATCGAGGCGAGGTCATTGCGCTCGGGCGTCTGACGCTCGAGCTCCACGAGCGCCTTCAGCGTGTCGGCATCGTTCGGCTTGTGGAGCAGCACGGCCCGGAAATCACGCTCCGCGAGCGTGAAGCGGCCGAGGGAACGATGAATGACCGCCCGTTTGGCCAGCAGGTCGATGTCCGCGGGGCGCGCGGTGAGCGCCCGGTCGTAGGCCGTGACCGCCAGGGGATACTCCGCCGCGTGGAACAGGAACGTGCCGATCGCATCCCACACTTCCGGGGCGGTGCTCGCCTCGATGGCCGCGGCGGCGGCGGCCATTGCGGCCGCCCGGTCACCGCGTGCCAGGTGGCACTCGGCACACTGTAGCAGGCCCTCCGGGTCGCCCGGGTGTCCCTGCAGCCACTGGTCGGCCAGGGACTGCGCTTCCTCGGTGCGCCCGGCCAGCAGGGCCGCCACGCTGCCGAAATACCAACCGGCTCGCGCCTCAGGCAGCGCGGCGCGGCAGGCCGCCGCCGCCGCTGCCGCGCCCGGCAGGTCGCCCGCCCGGAGCCGGGCATTGATGTCCTGCTCGAATGTCGTGATCGAGGTCGCCATGCTGCCGGCCATGATACCGGTCGCGCTCACGTGGCGTCTCATCGTCGATCGTTGCTCTTGCGCAACGTCCACCGCCAGAAAACGTCTCATTCATGCAACAATAAATCTCATGTGGGTGCCGGATCGCCCGGGTCTCCGTGCTGCGGACGGCGGCTCGCATCGCACGCGCAACGCTGTCTTTCTCGCAATAACCAGCCCTTCGGGTAAGTGACGCGCTGGCCGCCACGCCCCTTGCCCGGGCCCTCGCGCCAGCGCTCCCTCGGGGAGTGGCTGTTGCGGACCTCAGACAGCGTGCTATAGTTCCAATAACGGTGAAAAAACCACAATAGCACTCAGCGCTTTGCCGCCCATGCGAGGCGTCCCGAAAAGGTTCATC
>JAKCEJ010000217.1 GCA_021838065.1 Pseudomonadota bacterium | reverse complement strand
AGCACGCTGCGCACGCCGGCCGACGCCAACACCTCGAGCACGTCGGTCGAGCCGGTGAAGTCGTCGCCGTAATACGCATACAGACGACCGGACATGATGCCCCCCTCAGCGGCCGAAGGTCGCGATTGCCTCGGCGAGCTCCCGGTGCTCGCGCGCATATTCGCCGAGCGGGATGCCCGCGACGGCCGCCTCCCACGCCTGGCGCAGGCTGCGCACGCCGGCGGCCGCGCCGCCGGGATGGCCGATGATCCCGCCGCCGCAGGCGTGAATGAGATCCACCGTGCCGAGCGCCTGCCACGTGCCCGGCACCTGCAGCGCCGTCTGACCGGAGGAGAACACCGGCATGATTTCGCAACCGCGCGCCGGCGGCGGAAACATCGGCGTGCGACACTCGCGCGCGGAGGCGATGACCGACTCGTTGCTCTCGCAGAATTTGTTGTCGAGCCCGTTGACGTGCACGTGGTCGATGCCCGCGAGCCGCCACAGCTTCTGCCAGGCCGGGAAGCTCACGCCGATTGCCGGCGAGCGCCCGAGCAGGCCCCAGCCGTTGCGGTGCCCGTGGATCGGCACCTGACAGTGCGCGCGCAGCGCGGTGAGCGCCGGCAGGCCGATGCTGTTGAGGCTCACCATGACGCAGTTGCCGCTCTCGGACACGACACGCTCGTGGCGGCGCAGCATCTGATCGATCTCGCCGGTGATGTTGACCGCATAGAGGACCCGGTGCCCGGTGCGCTCGGCGTGCTCGCGCAGCACCCGCATCACTGCGCTGAAGCGCGCCTCGAACGGGCAGTGAGGGCCGTCCGCCTGCAGCTCATCGTCCTTGATGAAGTCCACGCCGGCGGTGGCGAGCTCGGCGACCCGCGCAGCGGTGGCATCCGGTGAGAGGCCGACGCTCGGCTTGATGATCGTGCCGATGAGCGGCCGGCCGTGCACGCCGCTCACGGCGCGCGTGCCGGCTACGCCGAACTGCGGACCCGGGTACACCGAGAGAAACTCCGCCGGCAGCGTCAGATCGAGCAGCCGCATTCCCGAGAACGCCTTCAGCTCCCACAGATTCCCCGCGACGGCGGCGAGCAGGTTCGGCAGCGACGGTCCGAAGTTGTGCAGCGGCCAGGACAGCGTGACCTGCGCGGTGCGCCACACGGCCGCCCCGCCGCTCGGCCGCCAGGCCCCGGGAAGCGACGGCGCGTGAGTCTCGCCCATGGGTGTCAGCGCCTCGATGCGGGCGGCGAAGCGCTCGCGCAGCGCATCGGTCTCTCCCTCGACCCGCACGAACGTGCCGGTCGACTGCTCTCCGGCCATCGTCGCGGCGGCCTCCTCCAGCGGGCGGGCGGTCTCGATCCAGTAGCGCGCGATGACGCGCGCGCCCTCAGGCCCTCTGGAAGTAGACATTGTAGGACTCGTTGAGAACCTTGTAGAACGGCACGAAGAGGATCTGCTGTCCGCGGTCCATCTGCCGGTAGGTCTCGGCCACGCCGGTCACCGGCGTGATCCCGGCCACATCGAGCTGCGGCACGGGTGTGCCGGGGCCGGTGAAGTTGAGTGCGCTGTAGAGGAGCGGCCCGCGCAGCAAAGCGACGGTATCGGGATGGGAGCGGTCGACGGGCTGCGTGCGCAGCGCCTGAGGCAGGTGCAGCTCCACCCGGTCGCCGTCGCGCCAGGTGCGCCTGAGCGCGGCGAACGTGCCCGGCGCGGCTGCCACGGACACGCGCCGGCCGTTGATGCGGATCTCGGGCTCGGCGGCGAGCCAGCCGGGGACGCGGACCATGAGCGCGAACGCCGCCGGCGCGGCCGTTGCGACCTGCAGCGTCACTGACTCGCCAGCCGGGTAATCGGTGTGCTGTGTGAGGGCCACCGCCCGTCCGCCGCTGCGCCAGCGGACCTGCGAGGGCGTAAACAGGTTCACGTAGAGCGAGCCGGGCGAATGAAAATAGACGTTGCGCACGTAGTCGGCCACGCCCTGGACCAGCGTGCCGGAGCAGCACGGCCACTTCTGCGGATAAAAGACTTTCTTCGCGTCCGGGTTGTAGCTCGAATAATACGGCGAATTGCCGTTGGAGTCCGGCGGGCGGACCGCGAGCAGCCCGTTCCACATGATGCGCTCGAGTCCGTCGCCGTAGCGCGCATCGCCCGTGAAGCGCAGCAGATAGCGGGCGAGCTTCATGGTCGCGTAGGTCCCGCACGGCGTCTCGAAGTGATCCGCGGTGTGGGTCAGGCTCGAGTAGAGCGCGCCGGTCCCGGGCGCGATCAGCAGCTCGTTCGGCCCCCAGCCGCCGGTGGCGTAGCTCTGCTCGTCGAGGAACTTCCAGCCGTTGACGATTGCCTCGCGGTAGCGCGGCTCGCCGAGCTCGATATAGGCCTTGGCCGCCGAGCTCAGCGCCATGACATGGCTGTAGGCCTGGCGGCCGGCGAGCACGTTCTCGCCGCGCGCGAGCGGGTCGAAATACGGTTTGTCGAGCAGGTATTTCACCGCCAGATCGCGCACGCTGCGCTCCCCGGTCAGGTGCGCCGCGGTGAACAGATTCTCCGAAACGATGTAGGTTTCGTCGTAGGGAGGGGTCTTCACGCCGATCCGGTCGCGGCTGACCGGCGAGATGAACGGCAGCGCGCCGCGGATGACCCGCGGGATCAGCCCGCGCGCCGGCTGCATGCCGCTCAGCCGGTAGGCATCGATCAGCCCGATCATGTGCTTGTCGAGCACGTAGGCCGGCCACATCTTCCAGGCGCCCTCGCCGGCGTAGGGAACCGGGTTGGCATCGAGCGCCTTGCCGAAGCCGTGTATCAGCTCGTGCACTTTGGTGCGGCACGCCTCGTCGCCGGTGCAGCGCCCGATGCGCGCAATGCCCGAGACGTACTGACCGAAAGAGTGGCCCGGAATGAAGCCCCCGGCGCCATACCATCCGCCCATGTCGATGCCGGGCGCGGGCAGGCCGGCGTGCTCGCGGTAGATCTGCAGCAGCCGGTCGTTGTCGAGCGCCAGGTAATGCGCGTGAATGAAGTCGTACTGCGCTTTCAGCGGTCCGCCGGTCAGGGCGACATCGCGGTAGTCGAACTCACGCAGACGATCGACGGCCGAGCCCTGTGCTGCATCGTGCGCCGTCAGCGCGCGCGCGCGGGCCCACCGAGCGCGCCCGCCGATGACCCCGATTCCGGCGGCCGTCGCGGCCGATTGGAGAAATGCACGGCGTGAGGTCGGTCGCTTCATGGTGATGCCTCGAGATACAGTCGATTGAGCGCCGCGATGACTGCGGCGGCCGGCTCCCGCGCGCCGAGCGCCGCCTGCAGGCGCCGGGCGGCAGTGGCCTGGAAGCTCATATAGCCGGCGTGACGCGGGCGCACCCAGGCACCCTCGAGCGTCGCGCGCGTGTTGCGGTAGAACCCGAGCGACTCGTCATTGGCGGCCGGATCGTCCCACGCGGCGCGGTGCGCCGGCTGGCCGCCGCCGGCGAGATACGGTCCGCACTGCGCCTCGCGGCCCGCGACCCAGCGGGCGAAGGCGATCGCAGCGGCGCGCTCCTCGGAGCGCGCCGAAACGGCGATGCCGGTGCCGCCGAGCGCCGAGCCGGCGCACGATCCGCCGCGCGCGAGCGGCGCGAGATCCGCGAATGCGATGCGCGTCCCCGGGGCGCCGCGCCTGGAATAACTGACATAACCATAAACGAGGGGCACGCAGGCCGTGGCCGAGTCCGGCGCCGCCATCCCCTCCAGCACCGCGATCGGGTCCTGTTCAGCGCACAACGGATCGACTCGCGCGGCGAGCTCCAGCAGATGCTCATAGGCCTCACGCCCCGCCGCCGGCTCGAACAGCTCCCCGCCGCTCGCCCGGGCCGGGTGTCCGGCCAGTCCGCACAGGGTGAACAGCGCCATCAGATTGTGCGGCGGACGCAGCGGGCACTGTACCGCGCCGTCCGCCGCCAGCTCGAGCACGGCCGGCCAGTCGGCGGGCGGGGCGCTCAAGCGGTCCGGCCGCCACGCCTGAACCTGTGCCGCCGCGTCGATGGGCAGCGCCCAGAGCAGGCCCTCCCAGCGGTAGCTTGCGAGCGAGGCCCCGACCGCCGCGGGCGCCGAATCGTCCGGATCGGGGCCCGCATCGAGCGCTGTCAGGCAGCCCTCGCGCGTCACCTGCCCGACGTGCGGGTGGTCGATGACGATCAGGTCGTAGCGGGCGGCCAGCTCGGCCACCGGAAAGGCCTCGAAATCCTGCAGCGAGCGCCGCTCCCACTCGATCCGCACCCCGGTGCGCCCGAGCCAGGCGGCCGAGCAGGCTGCCAGCGGCCCGTAGCCGCGCGGGTGATCCCAGGTCATGCCCCGCAGCAGGATCGCCCGGTCTTTGCGCATCTCCCATCCCCCTCGTCCGTCCGGCGGCCCGCGGCCGAGTTGACACCGTTTGTTAACGAACATAGCATTTATCTGCAAACTATACGCGAGGAGATCGGTTGAAGACAGCGCACGCGGACCGCGACGCGCCGGGGACGACCGCGGAGCGACCGCTGGAGGGGGTGCTGGTACTGGATTTCAGCCAGTTTCTAGCCGGGCCTTCCTGTTGCCTGCGGCTGGCGGATCTCGGTGCCGAGGTCATCAAGGTGGAGCGTCCACAGGGGGGGGATCTGTCCCGCCGCCTCTATCTCGCCGATCAGTCCTTCGGCGGGGACAGCGCGCTCTTTCATACCATCAACCGCAATAAGGCAAGCTTCGCCGCGGATCTGAAGAATCCCGCCGATCTGGCGCGGGTCAAGGCGCTGATCCGGCGCGCTGACGTGATGGTTCACAATTTCCGCCCAGGCGTGATGGACCGCCTCGGCCTCGGCTACGCCACGGTGGCGGCCCTGAACCCGCGCCTGATCTACGCGGCCATCACCGGCTACGGCACCGAAGGGCCCTGGCGCACGAAGCCGGGGCAGGACCTGCTCGTCCAGGCGATGTCGGGACTGGCCTGGCTCTCGGGCGATGCCGCCCAGGGGCCGGTGCCCATGGGCGTGTCCATCGCCGACCTGATGGCCGGCGCGCACCTGTGCCAGGGGGTGCTCGCGCTGCTGGTGCGGCGCGGACGCACCGGAAAGGGCGGACGGGTGGACGTGAGCCTGTTCGAATCCGCCATCGACATGCAGTTCGAGCAGTTCACCGCGTTTCTCAACGGCGACGGCCAGCAGCCGGCCCGCGACGCAGTCAACAACGCCAGCGTGTACCTCGGCGCGCCGTACGGCATCTATCAGACCGCGGACGGCTATCTCGCGGTCGCCATGGCCCCGATCGATCGGCTCGGGGCGCTCATCGGCTGCGAGCCGTTGCGGGCCTACACCGATCCGGATCGCTGGTTCACCGAGCGGGCCCGGATCAAGTCCGCACTCGCGGCGCACCTCGCCGCCCAGCCGACCGCGCACTGGCTGGCGATCCT
>JAKCEJ010000216.1 GCA_021838065.1 Pseudomonadota bacterium | reverse complement strand
GGTCAGCAACGCCGTCGCGTCGCGGTGCACGGCCTGGGTGCGGGCGCGCGCCGACAGCTTCATTTGCCCGAGCGGGTCGCCCTTCTCGGCAGCGATGCCGACGCGGCTGGCGATGACGTCGGCGACTCCCGGAATGTTGGCGCAGCCGCCGCACACCAGGAGCTTTTCCGGTTGTTCGCGCCCCGAGCCCGAGGCCAGGTAGAACTGCAGCGAGCGATTGACCTGCTGGGTCATATCGTCGATGAACGGATCGAGCACTTCGGACTGGTAATTCCCGGGCAGCCCGCCTTCCTTCTTGGCGCGCCCGGCCTCCTCGAGCGACAGGCCGTAGGTGCGCATGATTTCCTCGGTGAGCAGCTGTCCGCCGAAGGCGAAATCGCGCGTATAGGTCACCTTCAGGCTGCGCAGCACGCTGAAGGTGGTGCTGCTCGCGCCGAAGTCGACCACCGCGATGGTGCGGTCGATGCCGCCGTCGGGCATCTGATGAGTGAGCAGCCTGCAGGCGTTCTCGAGCGCGAACGCCTCCACGTCGACGATCTTGGCAGTCAGTCCCGCGGCGCGCACGGCTGCCTGGCGCTGCTCGACGTTCTCGCTGCGCGTCGCCACCAGCAGGACGTCGTTGGTCTCGGGATCTTTCTCCGACGCTCCGATCACCTCGAAGTCGTAGCTCACCTCGTCCATGGGGAACGGGATGTATTGGTCGGCCTGCATCTGCACCTGCGCCTCGAGGTCGTTGGCGCGCAGAGTGCGCGGCATCTGGATCACCTTGGTGATCGCGGCATCGCCGCTGATCGCGAGCGCCACTTCGGTGTTCTTGGTGCCCGAGCGCTTGACCGCGCGACGCACGGCCTCGCCAACGGCCTCGGCATCAACGATGCTCTTCTCGTTGATCGAGTTTACGGGCGTCGCCTCGGCCGCATAGCTCTCGACTCGATACTGCCCACCGGCCATGCTGAGCTCGATGAGCTTGATCGAGGAGGTCGTTATGTCAAGTCCAAGCAGTGGGCGATGCTTCCGCGAAAAGAGAAACATTTTTTTCCTTTTCAGGGTCTTACGCCTGAAAATAGCCACCCCTCATGAATACGCGAGGCACTATATATCAGTGCAAGGTTAAATTGAACGTGAGGCGCCTCACGGAAACGCGAGCCGCCCGGGCGCCACCCCCTGCGGGGTACGAAAACTGGCAAGTGGCGCGCGCTTTACCTTGCAGCCCCGGCAAGCCGGCCCGAACTTATCCACAGTACAGACGGTCGGTGATGGTGCGGGGTACGATGCAGGTCCGGGAACTGCTGAATCTTGAACTGAGCTATTCCTTCCTGCCACAGAGAGTTCTCATTCGGTGAAGTTGCAGCAATTGAGAGTTCCGGCCATCTGGGCCGGCGCGCTGGTATGGCTCGGTATGGTCGGGCTGTACGCGTACCTGTGCACCTACGTGTACCTCGAACCCTCGATGCCGACGCTGGCGCAGATGCATAATGTCCAGCTCAAGGTACCGCTTAGGATTTACACGGTCGACCGCCAGCTGCTGGCGCAGATCGGCACCGAGCAGCGCACCCCGGTGCGCTACGACCAGGTCCCGCTGATGGTGCGGGAGGCATTTCTCGCGGCCGAGGACCACCGCTTCTTCCACGAGGGCGGGATCAACCTCCTCAGCATCGCGCGCGCGGGCATCGTGGACCTGATCGAGGGGCGCAAGGCCCAGGGCGGCAGCACCATCACCATGGAGGCGGCCCGCAACGTCTTTCTGACGCTGGACAAGACCTGGCGGCGCAAGTTGCAGGAGTCGTTCGTCGCCTACGAGCTGGACCACTATTTCACCAAGCAGGACGTCTTCCAGCTGTACCTGAACGTCATCTTCTTCGGTGAGCGGTCCTATGGCGTGGCGGCCGCCGCCCAGACTTACTATGGCAAGACCCTCGATCAGCTGACCCTCGCCGAGGCGGCCACGCTCGCCGGCATCGTGCAGGCCCCGTCCCTCTACAACCCGGTGGTGCACCCGCATCTGGCGGCGGACCGCCGCTCGTACGTGCTCACCGAGATGCTCGATCAGGGATACATCACGGCCGCACAGGCACAGGCGGCCGATCACGCGCTCATCGATGCGCGCCTGCATGCCCCCCGCGTGAGCGTGCATGCCCCCTACGTTGCGGCGATGGTGCGCCAGCAGATGGTGCAGCTCTACGGGCCGGCGGCCGAGACCGCGGGCTACAAGGTGTATACGACCATCGACGGCCGGCTGCAGAGCGCGGCCAACCGCGCGGTGCAGCTCGGCCTGATCTCCTACGACCGGCGGCACGGCTGGCGCGGCCCGATCGGCCGCACCGTGCTGGCGCGGGGCGCGACCGCCGCGCAGCTCGAGACCCTCACCGATCAGTATCAGCCGATCGGGGTGCTCTCGCCGGCAGTGGTGGTGGGCGTCGGCCCGCAAACCGCCAAGGTGTATGTGCGCGACCACGGCTTCGCCGAGATCGGCTGGGACGGGCTGTCCTGGGCGGGCAAGGCGCTCGCGCAGGGGCAGGTAGGAGCGGCGCCGCGCACCGCGAGCGACGTGCTCTCGCGCGGCGATGTCGTGTACGTCGTGTGGCGCGACCCGCAGCACGTTCTGCTCGCCCAGGTCCCGCAGGCCGAGGGCGCGATGGTCGCGCTCGACCCGGACGACGGGGCGATCGCGGCGCTGGTGGGCGGATTCGACTACTTCATCAGCAAGTACAACCGCGCCGTCTACGCACAGCGCCAGCCGGGCTCGGGGTTCAAGCCCTTCTACTATTCCGCCGCGCTGCGGCGCGGCTACACGGCGGCGAGCACATTCATGGACACGCCGCTCGTGGTGGGCGGGCCGGGCCTGGAGAGCACCTGGCGGCCCGGGAACTACGGCGATCACTTCGCCGGCGAGGTGCGCCTGCGCGTGGCGCTCGCACACTCGATCAACCTCGTGTCGATCCGCGTGCTGCGGGCGCTCGGCATCCAGTACGTCAGCCATTACGTGCAGCGCTTCGGGTTCGATCCGAAGACGCTGCCGCAGAACCTGACCCTCGCGCTCGGCACTCTGGAGACCAATCCGCTGCAGATGGCTGCCGGCTACGCGGTGTTCGCCAACGGCGGCTACAGCGTCAAGCCGTTCCTCATCGAGCGCATCGTCAATTCCTCGGACAAGGTGATCTGGCAGGCCAAGCCGCGCATTGCCTGTCACGGCTGCGGCGAGAACGAGACGCTCGCCGACCTGAAGCCGGCGCCGAACGAGAGCGCGCTCCTCGCGCAGGCGGATGCGCTGCGCGGCGGCGGCGCGGCGGACATGCCGCCCGGCCAGCTCGCCCCGCGCGCCATCAGCGCGGACAACGACTACATCATGACCTCCATGATGCGCAGCGTGATCCGCTCCGGCACCGGCATGGGCGCGCTCGCGCTGCACCGCGACGACATCGCTGGCAAGACCGGCACGACCAACAACTGGAAGGACGCGTGGTTCAACGGCTTCACGCCGCACCTGGTGGCGAGCGTGTGGACCGGATTCGACGATGACCGCTCGCTCGGCAACGGCGAGCAGGGCGCGGCCGTGGCGCTGCCGATCTGGGTCCACTTCATGCGCCACGCGCTCGAGGGCGTGCCGCAGTGGCGGCGGCCGCAGCCGCCCGGCATCGTGCGCCTGCGCATCTCGCCGCGCACGGGACTGCTGGTGAGCGACGAGAATCCCGGCGGCATCGAGGAGATCTTCATGGCGAAGCATCTGCCGGGCGGACGCGGCGCGCTCGCGCGTCGGGCCAACCAGAACCAGGGTTCCGCGGAGTCGATCTTCTGATGCCCAAGCGTCCCACGCCGCGGGGCGATAATTTGCGCCTGGCGCTCGCGCAGGAGGCGGCGCGCATCATGGCCGAGCATGGAATCGGCGACTTTCTGCTCGCCAAGCGCAAGGCCGCACAGCGCTTCGGCGTCGCCGACGGTGCGGTGCTGCCGAAGAACACCGAGATCGAGACGGCGCTCGCCCAGTATCAGCGCCTCTTCGACGGGGACTCGCACGCCGAGACCCTGCAGGCGCAGCGGCGCGCCGCGCTCGCGGCCATGCGCCGGCTGTGCGAGTTCGAGCCGCGCCTGGTCGGGGCGGTGCTGCGCGGCACGGCCACGCGCCACGCGCAGGTGCAGCTGCACCTGTTCGCCGATTGCGCCGAGTCGGTGGCGCTGAAGCTGATCGACCTGGGGCTCTCGCACGAGGTGACCGAAAGGCGGGTGCGCATGGACCCGGCGCGAGTGCTCGCCTATCCGGGGCTGCGCTTCGAGATCGACGGGGAGCCCATCGAGGCGACGGTGTTTCCGATCGAAGGGATCCGCCAGGCGCCGGTCAGTCCCGTCGACGGCCGTCCCATGCACCGCGCCAGCGCCTCGGAGGTTGAGGCGCTGCTCGCGATGTCCTAGCGCGCGGCGCGCTCAGCTGCGGCGGCTGATATCGAGGTAATCGCGCCGGGAGGCGCCGGTGTAGAGCTGGCGCGGGCGGCCGATGCGCATGGCCGGATCGGCGATCATCTCCTGCCAGTGCGCCACCCATCCCACGGTGCGCGCGATCGCAAACATGACCGTGAACATCGATCGCGGGATGCCGATCGCGCTGTAGATGATGCCGGAGTAGAAATCCACGTTCGGATAGAGCTTGCGCTCGATGAAGTACTCGTCCTTCAGGGCGATCTCCTCCAGGCGCAGCGCCAGCTCGAACAGCGGATTGTCCGAGCGCCCGAGGCGCGAGAGCACCTTGTGGCACATCTCACGGATGATCTTGGCGCGCGGGTCGAAGTTCTTGTAGACGCGGTGCCCGAAGCCCATCAGGCGCACGTGGCTGGTTTTGTCCTTGGCCTGCGCCAGGAACTTCGGGACGTTGTCGACCGTGCCGATCTGCTCGAGCATGTTCAGCACCGCCTCGTTGGCGCCGCCGTGCGCCGGCCCCCACAGCGCCGCCACGCCTGCGGAGATCGCCGCGTACGGATTCGCGCCGGTGCTGCCGGCGAGACGCACCGTGGAGGTGCTGGCGTTCTGCTCGTGATCGGCATGCAGGATGAACAGCAGATCGAGCGCCTGGGCGGCGACGGGGTCGACCTCGTACGGCTCGCACGGCACCGCGTAGAGCATGTGCAGCAGGTTGCTGCAGTACTCCAGATCGTTGCGCGGATAGACGTACGGCTGGCCCAGTGAGTGCTTGTGCGCGGCGGCGGAGATGGTCGGGATCTTGGCGATGATGCGGTGCGCAAAGATCTCCCGATGCCGCGGGTTATAGATGTCCATGCTGTCGTGGTAGAAGGCGGACATCGAGGCGATGACCGCCGACACCATGGCCATCGGGTGCGCGTCGTAGTGGAAGCCGTGGAAGAAGCGCAGCAGCGATTCGTTGATCATCGTGTGATGGCGGATGCTGC
>JAKCEJ010000005.1 GCA_021838065.1 Pseudomonadota bacterium | reverse complement strand
GCCGCTCGAGAAAGCGCCGCACGGCCTGCGGCAGGCGCTCGAGCAGCTGCGGCGGCGGGCGGCTCGAGTCGGGCAGCGACTCGGGCGGCGGCACCTGCGGCATCTCGAGCTGATGATCGAAGCCCTCCTCGACGATCTGGAACGAGGCGGCCATGGTGAATATGGGCGCGCCGTGCTGGATGGCCACTACGCTGCGGTTGCAGAAGGCGTGGCCGTCGAGGCTGCGGTCGATCTGGTACACGATCGGCGCGTTGAAATCGCCGCGGCGCAGGAAATACGCGTGCAGCGAGTGCACGATGCGCCCCTCGACCGTGGCAGTGGCCGCGGTGAGCGCCTGTCCGAGCACCTGGCCCCCGAAGACCTGGGGGCTGCCGATGTCCCGGCTCTCGCCGCGAAACAGATCGACCTCGAGCCGCTCCAGATCGAGCAGCTTGACCAAATCGGCGAGCCGAGGATCCATCGGGTGTGCCTCCGCGGCGCCGCCGCTCAGTCGGGAACTCCGAGCCGCTGATGCATGATGGGGCTCGTGGTCGTGTACTGCAGGAACTGGCGCTTCGCGGGATACAGATGATGCTGGATCCCGAAGGCGGCGAGCGCCGCCTCGTGAAAGCCCGAGAGAATGAGCTTCTTCTTGCCGGGATAGGTGTTGATGTCGCCGATGGCGAAAATACCCGGCACGCTGGTCTGGAATCGCTCGGTATCGACCTTGAGAGCGCGCTTGTCGAGCTCGAGTTCCCACTCGGCGATGGGCCCGAGCTTCGGATGCAGTCCGAAGAACACGAGCAGCTGCTCGGCCGCGAGCGCCTCGGTGCCGCCGTCGGGCTTCTTGATGTGCACCCCGGTCAGGCGAGTTCCCTCGGTGATCAGTGAATGCGGCAGCGCCTCGTAGCAGCGCATGCGCCCGGCGGCGACGAACTCGCGCATCTTGGCCACCGAGGCCGGGGCGGCGCGGAACTCGGCGCGGCGGTGCACCAGCGTCACGCTGTTGGCCTTCGGCACCAGCTCGAGCGTCCAGTCGAGCGCCGAGTCCCCGCCGCCGAAGATGACGATGTGCCGGCCGGCAAGCGCGGCGGCCTCCTTGACGCGATACTGAATCGCGCCGCCCTCGAACGCCTCGGCCCCTTCGATGCCGATGCGGCGCGGTTGGAACGAGCCGACGCCCGCGGCGATCACCACGGCACCGGCGTTGAAGCGCGTGCCGGCGGCGGTGCTCACCTCGAAGCGCCCGTCCGCGCGGCGCACGAGCCCTGTGACCTCCTGGCCGAGATGGAACTGCGGATTGAACGGTTTGATCTGCTCGAGCAGCCGGTCGATCAGCTCCTGCGCGCCGCAGACCGGCAGCGCCGGAATGTCATAGATGGGCTTGTCGGGGTAGAGCTCCGTGCACTGCCCGCCTGGATGCGCCAGCGAGTCGACGACGTGCGCGCCGATTCCGAGCAGGCCGAGTTCAAACACCTGAAACAGCCCGCAGGGTCCGGCTCCGACGATCAGCGCCTCGACATCGATCGGCGCGCCCCCTCGCGGTGCTGCGCTGTCCTCGCTCATGTGGCTCACTTCGCCCCCATCGGGTGCAAAGGCGCCATTCTACAGAGCTTCAGAGCGCGGCGCGCCGCTAGGCGCGGCCCGCGTTCGAGTCCGTCGGCGTATGAAAGTACTCGCTCTCGGCGGCCAGCTGCTCGATCAGGCGCTTCAGCTCAGCCATGCGGCCCTCGGCCGTGCTGATCGGCATGCAGTCCTGGCAGCGCGGATCACCGCAGGGTTGGCGCGAATAGAGCCAGTACTGCAGCGCCCCGGCGAGCAGCCCGTCGGCGATATCCCACAGATCGGCGTCGCGGTCCTTGTCCGCGATCTTGTTGCCCAGATCAACGGCCTTGGTGAATGCGGAATCGAACGTATCAGCGATTTCAGTCATGGGCCCTGTTCTCCCACAGATCGCTAGTATACGGCAATAGGCCGTGGCAACGCCCGGCCGGGCCGGGCGCCACGGCCCGCTCCAGGTCAAGCCGCAGCGTCCGGCCCCGCGGCGCGTATGAACCCGTCGCGGGCGCGCACGCCGATGTCGGGTTGATCCGTAAAGAACCCGTCGATGCCGGCAGCAAGAAAACGGCGGATCTCCTGCTCGAGATCGCCCCGCTCGTGCGCGGGTCCCGCGGTGCGCGCCTCGGCCGGCAGAAACGCGTTCTCCGCACGGAATGTCCAGGGAATCACCTTGAGGCCGTGCGCGTGGCTGTCGGCGAGGAGCCGCGTTGGACGCGCGAGCCGTCCGTCCGCATCGCGCGCGATCACCAGGGACTTCTCCGGCCCGACCGCCGCAGCATAGGTGGCCACCTCGGCGAGTCCCGCCGGTGTCGTGAGCTGCGCGAAGGTGCGCGCCTCGCCCGCCGCGCGCGCCTCGTACGGGGCTCCCTCGGCCTCGATCAACTGCACCAGCGGCACGCGGGTGAGGGCGCTCAGCGTGCGCAGGATGCCGGTCTCGAACGACTCGATGAACACCCCCGCGGCGGGCGCGGCGCAGCCGTGCGCCTCGAGCACGCCGAGCAGCGCTTCGGCCATGGGCAGACCGCACGCCGCGAAATAACTCGGATGCTTCAACTCAGGATACAGGCCGATGGGCGGCGGCACCGGCTGGCCGAGCGCGGCGGCGCGCGCGGCGCGCGCGCGGCCGGCCTGCTCGCGCAGCAGCAGGATCTCCTCGAGCGTCGCGATCTCGAGCTGGCCGTCGAAGCGGCTGTTGTGCGGGCGCAGCGCCGGGATACGCTCGCGGGCGCGCAGGCTCTTCAGCTCCTCGAGCGTGAAGTCCTCGCTGAACCAGCCGGTGACCGGCTCGCCGTCGATGCGTTTGGTGACCCGCCGGGCCGCGAAGCGGGGATGCTCGGCCACGTCCGTCGTGCCGCCGAGCTCGTTCTCGTGACGCGCCACGAACACCCCGTCCCGCGTCATGACCAGATCCGGCTCCAGGGCGTCGGCGCCCTGCTGCAGCGCGACGTAGTAGGCCGCGAGCGTGTGCTCCGGCAGGTAGCCGCTCGCGCCGCGGTGAGCGATGACGACGGGCATTGGCATCAGGCAGTTGCTACACTCGGCGGGTGCTGCTCACCGAACATGACATTTATCTGTTCCGCGAAGGGACGCACGGCCGGGCCTACGAGAAGCTCGGCTCCCACACGCTGCCCGCTGGGGAGGGCCACCCGGCAGGCACTCGCTTCGCCGTCTGGGCACCGAATGCCGCCTCGGTCTCGGTCATCGGCGATTTCAACGGCTGGAACGGCCTCGCTCATCCGCTCGCGCCGCGCCCCGACTCCTCGGGCATCTGGGAAGCGTTCGTGCCGGGCCTCGGCGTAGGCACACTGTACAAGTATCACATAATCTCCCGCCAGGAGGGCTACACGGTCGACAAGAGCGACCCGTTCGCCTTCCACTGCGAGACCCCGCCGCGCACCGCCTCGGTGGTATGGGATCTCGCCTACGCGTGGGGCGATGCGGAGTGGCTGGCCCGGCGCCCCGAGCGCAATGCGCTCACGGCCCCCTGGTCGATCTACGAGCTGCACCTGGGCTCGTTCCGGCGCGTCCCCGGGGAAGGCAACCGGCCGCTCACCTACCGCGAACTCGCCGAACCGCTCGCCGCGCACGTCACCGACATGGGCTTCACGCACGTCGAGCTGCTGCCGGTGATGGAGCACCCCTTCTACGGCTCGTGGGGCTACCAGGTGACCGGATATTTCGCGCCGACCTCGCGCTACGGCACGCCCCAGGACTTCATGTACTTCGTCGATTACCTGCACCAGCGCGGCATCGGCGTCATCCTCGACTGGGTCCCCTCGCATTTCCCGGCCGACCAGCACGGCCTCGCCTTCTTCGACGGCACCCACCTCTACGAGCACGCTGACCCGCGCCAGGGTCATCACCCCGACTGGAAGAGCTCGATCTTCAACTACGGCCGCTCCGAGGTGCGCAATTTTCTCCTCAGCAGCGCGCTGTTCTGGCTCGAGGCCTATCACATCGATGCGCTGCGCGTCGATGCGGTCGCCTCCATGCTCTATCTCGACTACGCGCGGCGCGAGGGCGAGTGGATTCCCAACCGTTACGGCGGCCGCGAGAACCTGGAGGCGGTGGAGTTCGTCAAGCAGATGAACTTAGCGGTGTACCGCGATCATCCCGACACCCACACCATCGCCGAGGAGTCGACCGCCTGGCCCATGGTCTCGCGCCCCACCTACCTCGGCGGCCTCGGGTTCGGCATGAAGTGGAACATGGGCTGGATGCACGATACGCTGAAGTACTTCGCGGCCGACCCGGTGTTCCGCAAGTTCCACCATGGGCAGATCACCTTCAGCCTCTGGTACGCCTTCAGCGAGAACTTCGTGCTGCCCCTCTCGCACGATGAGGTGGTGCACGGCAAGGGCTCGCTGATCGGCAAGATGGCCGGCGACGAGTGGCAGCGCTTCGCCAACCTGCGGCTGCTCTATGGGTACCTGTGGACCCACCCCGGCAAGAAGCTGCTGTTCATGGGCGGGGAGTTCGCGCAGACGAGCGAGTGGCAGCACGAGGAGAGCCTCGATTGGCACCTGCTCGAGTTCGCGCCGCACCAGGGGATACGGCAGTGGGTGCGGGACCTCAACCGCCTCTACCGGACCACCCCGGCGCTGCACCAGCGCGACTTCAGCGCCGACGGGTTCGAGTGGATCGACTGTGACAACGCCGACGACAGCGTGATCGTGTATTTGCGGCGCGGCCATGGCCCGCGCGAGATGGTCCTGGTCGCCTGCAACTTCACGCCCGTGCCCCGCGAGCATTATCGGGTGGGCGTTCCGCTCGCCGGGAAGTGGCTCGAGAGGCTGAACAGCGACGCGCGCGAGTACGGCGGCGGCGGCATCGGCAACCTGGGCGCGACGGATGCGCAGCCGCACCCCTCGCACGGCCGCCCGTATTCGCTGACCCTGAGGCTGCCGCCGCTGACGGCGGTCGTGCTGACGCCCGAGTAGGCGAACGGCGTTTGTGCCGCGGTCAACGGACGGCCGTTGCGAGCGTTGCCTGTCTCAGCGGAGGGCGATCCCCAAGGAGCGCGGCCCATGCGCAATTCGTTCAAACGGCTGCTCGGCGCGGCGCTGCTCACGGCGCCGCTCCTGCTAACGTCCTGCTCGGGCGTCCCGCTGCGCGAGCGGCAGGCCGCCGAGCTGCGCCGCTACGAGGCCTACGCGGGCAAGCCGGTCAAGGAGATCCGGTGGGTCAACAACTACAAGCGCTGGTCGCCCATCGCGGCGAACAAGCTGCTGGTGTGGACCAACATCGAGCAGCCCTACCTGATGACCGTGTTCCCGCCCTGCACCGACTTGCTGTTCGCCCACGGCATCGGCATCACCTCGGCGATCGAGATCACGCAGGCGCGCTTCGATTTCGTCACGGCGGACGGCTGGAAGTGCATGATCGAGACCATCCAGCCCGTCGATTACCAGCGCATGCGGCAGGATGAGCGCAAGTCGCGCGGCGCGAGTCAGCGGTAGCCGCGCGCCTGCAGGTCAAAGAGCCGCGCGTACAGCCCATCGGCGCGCATCAGCTCGCCGTGGCTGCCCTGCTCGAGAATGCGCCCGTGCTCGAGCACCACGATCTCATCGGCCATGCGCACCGTCGAGAAGCGGTGGGAGATGAGGATGGTCATGCGCTCGCGGGCGAGCTGACGGACGTGCTCGAAAACCTCCGCCTCGGCCTGCGCGTCCATCGCCGCGGTCGGCTCATCGAGCACCAGCACATCCGCGCTGGTACGCATCAGCGCGCGTGACAGCGCCACCTTCTGCCACTGGCCGCCGGAGAGCTCGCGTCCATCCTGGAACCACTTGCCGAGCTGAGTGTGGTAACCGGCCGGCAGCGTCTCGATGAACTCGCTCGCGCGCCCCTTCGCCGCCGCCTCCCGCCATCGCGCCTCATCCTCGAAGGCGCGCACATCGCCTGCGCCGATGTTGTGGCCGGCTGGCAGCTGATAGCGCGCGAAGTCCTGGAAGATCACCCCGATGCGCTCGCGCAGCCGCTGCTCGTCCCACTCGGCAAGGTCCGCCCCATCGAGAAGGATGCGCCCCGAGGTCGGGGTATACAGGCGCGTCAGCAGTTTGATGAGCGTCGTCTTGCCTGAGCCGTTCTCTCCGACCAGCGCGAGGCTGCGGCCCGGGCGCAGATGCAGCGTGATGTGCTCGAGTGCCGGGCTGTCGGTGCCCGGGTAGACGAAGCTGACGTCCTCGAAGCGGATGCCGTCTCCCGGCTGCGTACCGGCGCGCACCGTGCCGGGCGGGGGCGGTACGTAGGTCTCCAGATACTCGTACAGCGTCGAGAGGTAAAGATTGTCCTCGTACATTCCGCCGATCGCCGCGAGCATCGCCGAGACCGCCGTCTGTCCCTGGCGGAAGGCCGCCACGTACCGGGTCATGGCACCGAGCGTGATCAACCCGCCGACGGCGCTCAGCGCGATCCACGCGTAAGCGGCGTACAGGGTGGCAGTCGCCACCAGCCCGAGCAGGAAGCCCCAGCCGCCGCGGCGCAGGGTCAAGGCGCGGTCGGCCTGATAGAGCCGCCGAAAGATGTCCCGATAGCGCTCGAGCAGCCGGGGCCCGAGCCCGTAAAGCTTGACCTCCTTGGCGTAATCCTCGCGCGCGAGCACGGTCTCGAGATAGGTCTGCATCCGCGTCTCGGGCGAGCGCCAGCGGAACAGCCGGAACGCGTCCCCGGAGAACTTCGCCTCGGCGATGAATGCCGGAACGCCGGCGATGAGCAGCGCGAGCACCGTCCAGGGCGAGAACGCCGCGAGCAGGACGGCAAAGCTCACCAGCGAGATGATGTTGCGCGCCATGCCGAAGGTCTGCGTAACGAGGCTGACGGGTCGGGTGGAGGCCTCGCGGCGCGCCCGCGTCAACTTGTCGTAGAACTCCGAGTCCTCGAAGTGACGCAGTTCCAGCGTCACCGCCTTCTGCAGGATCATCTCGTTGACGCGCTGTCCGAGCTGCACGCGCAGCAGCGAGCGTGCGAGCGTCAGGCCCCGCTCGGCGGCCGCGAGCGCCGCGACGAGGAGCCCTTCGAGAATCACCCACTCGAGCACGCGGTGGATCCCTGCGCCATGGGCGTGCATCGCCGCCAGGACCGCATCGACGATCGAGCCGCCGACGTACGCCACCGAGACCGGCAGCACCCCGGCGAGCAGCGTCAGCGCGGCAAAGAGGACGGTCAGGGTCCGGTTGGTCGACCAGACCAGATCGAGCGCCTGGCGGCTGTAGCGGAACACGCCGAGGAAGGCGCGCAGCGTCAGCGCCTCGGACGGCGGCGGAGCGGCCGGTCGGGGGGCGTGCGCGGTGGTCGACATCCAAACCGGAAATGGAGGCGCCGCCGGCCGATTGCAAGCGCCGCTCAGCGCCCCGGCCGGCGCCGCAGGTCCGCGAGGATTTCGCGCGCGGCGTTGTGCCCGGGCGCGCCGGTGACCCCGCCGCCCGGGTGAGTCCCCGAGCCGCACATGTACAGCCCCGGCAGCGGGCCGCGGTAGTGCGCATGGCCCAACATGGGACGGGCCGAGAAGAGCTGATCGAGGCTGAGCGCGCCGTGGAAGATATCGCCGCCGATGAGCCCGAAGGTGCGCTCCAGATCGAGCGGGCTCATGATCTGCCGGCCGAGCACCGCGCGCTTGAAGTTCGGGGCGTAGGCATCGACGGTGTCGATCATCAGGTCGGCCACCGCCTCGCGGTGCGCATCCCAGGACTGCCCGTTCGGCAGCGCAGGGGCAACGTGCTGGCAGAACAGGCTCGCCACGTGCGCCCCTGCGGGGGCGAGCGTGTCATCGAGCGTGGAGGGGATCACCAGCTCGATGATCGGCCGGCGCGACCAGCCGTGGGTGCGCGCATCGAAATACGCCCGCTCCATGTAGGCGAGCGTCGGGGCGAGGATGATCCCCGCGGTGTGATGGTCGGCGACCCCGTGCGCGGGCAGGCAGCTGAACTGCGGCAGCTCAGCGAGCGCCACGTTCATGCGGAACGTGCCCGAGCCGCAGCGCCACCGCTCGATGCGTTCGCGGAAATCCCCCGGCAGCGCCGCCGGATCGAGCAGCCGCAGGTACAGCAGCCTCGGATTGACGTTGCCGACGACCACCCGGGCGCGCAGCGTCTCGCCCGTCTCGGTGCGCGCCCCGATCACCCTGCCCCGCTCCACGAGCACCTCGCGCACCGGGCTCTCGAGGCGGATCTCGACCCCGCGGGATGCGCAGCAGCGCGCCATCGCCTGGGTGATCGCGCCCATGCCGCCGATAGCGTGGCCCCAGGTGCCCTTGCGGCCGTTCACCTCGCCGAAGGCGTGATGCAGCAGCACGTAGGCGCTGCCCGCCGCATACGGGCTCGCATAGTTGCCCACGATGCCGTCGAAGCCATAGACGGCCTTGATCGGATCGCTCTCGAACCAGCCGTCGAGGTAATCGCCCGCCGAGCTCGCGAACAGCGTCAGCAGCTCGCGCCGCAGCGGCATGTCGAGGCGGCTCAGCCGCCCGCCCAGACGGGCGGTGCGCAGCAGCTCCGGCAGCGCCTCGCGCCAGCCGCCGTCGCCGACGTTCGGCGGGGTGAGCAGCACCAGCTCGCGCAGCACATCGGCGATCGCCTCGAGCCGCGCCGAATAGTCCTCGAGCCGCCCGGCATCACGCGCCGAGAAGCGCGCGACCTGCGCGGCCGTGCGGTCCGCGCCGACGGCGAGGTAGCTCCCGTCCTCGGTGGGCAGGAAATTCCCGAGGCGCCGCTCGACGATGCGCAGGCCGTGGCGCGCGAGCTGCAGATCGGCGATGACCCGGGGATTGAGGAGCGAGACCGTGTACGCGGCCACCGAGTTGCGGAAACCCGGATGAAATTCCTCGGTCACTGCGGCCCCGCCGGGCACGGCGCGCTGCTCGAGCATCGTGACGCGAAGGCCGGCGGCGGCCAGATAGGCCGCGCAGACCAGGCCGTTGTGTCCGGCGCCGATGATCAGCGCATCACAGTCGGGCGTGGTGGAAGGTCTGGCGCACATGGGTTTTCCCCAAAAGACGATTCAGAGCTTGGGCGTGGCGGCATGATAGTGCTCCGGCGACCCGGACGGAATGCGCCCGGCCTGGGCGGACCGGCTGTGCTATGCTTCTAAGTCTTTGTCACCCGGCCGCGAGACGGCCCCGCGATCCCCATGAGCCAGCCCATCCGCAACATCGCCATCATTGCGCACGTCGATCACGGCAAGACCACGCTCGTCGACTGCCTGCTGAAGCAGTCCGGGACGTTCGCCGCGCACGAGAAACTCGCCGAGCGCATCATGGACTCGAACGACTTGGAGCGCGAGCGCGGCATCACCATTCTCGCCAAGAACTGCGCCATCGAGTACCGCGGCACGCGCATCAATATCGTCGATACGCCGGGACATGCCGACTTCGGCGGCGAGGTCGAGCGCGTGCTGTCGATGGTCGACGGGGTGCTGCTGGTGGTGGATGCGGTCGACGGGCCCATGCCGCAGACCCGCTTCGTCACGCGCAAGGCGCTCTCGCTGGGCCTGAAGGCCATTGTCGTGGTAAACAAGATCGACCGGCCGGGCGCCCGTCCCGACTGGGTCGTCGACGAGACGTTCGAGCTGTTCGACAAGCTCGGCGCGAGCGATGCGCAGCTGGACTTCCCGGTGATTTACGCCTCGGCGCTGCAGGGACGCGCGGGCACCGACCATGCCGCCCCCGGCAGCGACATGAGCGCGCTGTTCAATGCGATCCTCACCTACGTGCCACCTCCGGCGGCCGACCAGGCGCTGCCCCTGCAGCTGCAGATCTCCACCCTCGACTACAACAGCTACGTCGGGCGGATCGGCATCGGCCGCATCCGCCGCGGCGTGATCCGCCCCGGCCAGAGCGTCGCCCTGCGCTACGGCAACGCGGATCGCGGCACGGCGCGCATCGGCCAGGTGCTGACCTTCACCGGGCTGCAGCGCCACCCGGTCGAGGAGGCGTTCGCCGGCGACATCGTCGCGGTCACCGGCATCGAGGAGGTCAACATCGGCCTGACGATCTGCGACAGCGAGTCTGCCGAAGGGCTGCCGCCGATCCGTGTCGATGAGCCGACGCTCGCCATGAACTTCCAGGTCAATACCTCGCCGTTTGCGGGCCGGGAAGGCAAGTTCGTCACCAGCCGGCAGCTGCGCGAGCGGCTGCAGCGCGAGCTGCAGAGCAACGTCGCCCTGCGGGTCGAGGACACCGAATCCCCGGATGTGTTCCGCGTCTGCGGGCGCGGCGAGCTGCACCTGACCGTCCTCATCGAGACCATGCGCCGCGAGGGCTACGAGCTTGCCGTGTCGCGCCCGCAGGTCCTGACCCATGTGGTCGATGGCGAGGTGCACGAGCCGTTCGAGGCGCTCACCGTGGACGTCGAGGAGGCGCATCAAGGGGCGGTCATGGAAGCCCTCGGCCGCCGCCGCGGCGAGCTCACGGACATGGCCGTCGACGGCAATGGCCGCGCGCGGCTCGATTACCGCGTGCCTGCCCGCGGCCTGATCGGCTTTCAGGGCGAGTTCATGACCCTGACGCGCGGCACCGGGCTGATGAGCCATATCTTCGACGGCTTCGCACCCGTCAAGGGCGAGATCCCGGACCGCCGCAACGGCGTGCTGGTGAGCAACGAGCAGGGCGAGGCGGTGGCCTACGCGCTCTTTAACCTGCAGGAGCGTGGCCGGCTGTTCGTCTCCCCGGGCGAGAAACTCTACGAAGGCATGATCATCGGCATCCACAGCCGCGACAACGATCTGGTGGTCAACCCCATCAAGACGAAGAAACTCACCAACATCCGCGCCGCGGGCAAGGACGATGCGATACTGCTCACGCCGCCGATCGAGCTGACACTGGAGTACGCCGTCGAGTTCATCGCCGAAGACGAGCTGGTCGAGGTCACCCCGAGCTCCATACGCATCCGCAAGCGGCATCTGAAGGAGCAGGACCGGCGGCGCGCGCAGCGCGAACCGGCCACCGACACCCAGGCCCTCATCGCCTGAGGGAACGCTCCAAGCGCGCCACCAGTGTCGATGGCGCGAGCTGCAGGACGCGCGAGAGCTTCACCAGGGTGGTGATGGTCGGCTGGCGGATGCCGCGCTCGATCTGACTGACGAACGTCCGATCCACGTCGGCATACAGCGCCAGCTGCTCCTGCGAGATGTTCTGGCGCCTGCGCTCCTCGCGCAGAACCCGGCCGAACACCGCGGGAATCTGATTGACACTCGTGTGACGCGGCGCCTTCATGCCGACCTTGCGCTTGGCCCTGCGGGCGGCGCGAAGATGCGACGTGCTGTGGGATTTGGTCCACGGGATATATCCGACAAACCGCGCCTCGCGCGGCGCGCCGCACCCCTCTGACCCGCGCTCGCAACGGTCGGCCTGCGCCGCTCCCGCACCGCGCTCAGATCTCAGGCCGTCCCATCAGCCCGGTACGGCTCAAGCGCTCAGCGCACCACGCCTCGAGGCGCGCGCTCCGCGCTGTACGCCGTAAGTCTCTGATAATCCAGAGGCGCCGAGCCGGACGGCTGGAGCGTTGCGTTCTTACCACACCGGAAAGCGCCTCTGCGCACCGCTCCGAGGCACTTCATTGCGGCGCGCGCCACAGCGGCTATTGCATTGACAGCATGACATCGATATCATTTGGTATCGATGTCATCGACCTTGCGAGGGATGAGATCGATTCTTTCAGCGGTATTTCGGGGGGGAACCGCCGTGCTCTTTATCGTTGGACCTGCATCCGCCGCAGCCGGATCGCCTTGCGCGAAGCCGGCCTCGGGGCGCGTCCGAACGCAGCACGCGGCCTGGCGGCAGTGTAAATGTCGATGTGACCTCGGTGCAACGCCGGGGCGTGATGCCAGCCGCAGCGCAGGGGCTGTCCAGTCCTTACGTGCCGATTCCACTCACGGAGACTCCTCTGTTGCCTCTGCGCGCGTCAGCCAGCGCGACCCATCAGCCCTGACATCTTCAGCTATCCGATAGGAGGATCTTGCATGAGAGTGAACAAGAAGAAGGCGCCCTGCGCGGGCGTCGGCCCGGCAATGCATCCGGCGGCACGCGGTACCCGCAATACCGCCGCGCCCCACAGCGTCGCCGCGGTGGTTGCCAGCATTCTCGGCGGAGCCGCCCTGCTCACTGCCTCCGGCACGGCGCTCGCCAAGCCGGCGCCGGCCAAGCCACAAGCCACGGCGTCTCAGCCGGGCGAGTCGCTGCAGGAAGTGGTCGTGACCGCCACGGCGATGGCCGTGAAACAGCTGGACGCGAGCTACAACATCGTCGCACTGTCCAGACATCAGATCGCAATGTCGGACCCGTCGAGCGCAGCCGAAATCTATAAACTTTCGCCCGGCGTCTGGCCGGAGTCCTCCGGCGGACAAACCGGCGTCAATATCGACGTGGCCGGGTTTCCGCTCGGCGGCGGCGATTCACCGTATTTCACGACCATGATCGAGGGCTCGCCGCTCTACGGCGCCCCGTTTCTGTCGTTCATGGACAACAGCTCGCTGATCCGCATGGACGACACGGTCAAACGGGTCGAGATTGTCCAGGGCGGACCCAGCGTCATCTTCGGCCCCGGCCAGCCGGGCGCGACGGCCAACTTCATCCTGCGGACCGGCTCGAACCACGCCAAAGGATCGGTGGCCGCCACTTACGGAACCCAGGGCCTCTACCGCATCGACGCGTTCGCAAGCGGCAAGCTGACTGACGGCTGGTATGGCAGCATCGGTGGCTTTTACCGCAAATCAAACGGTATCCGAAACCCTCAATATCCCGCTGACGACGGCGGGCAGCTGACGGTCACATTGAAGCATGATCTCGCCCATGGATCGATCATGTTCTGGGCCCGAACCCTGCACGACCATAATCAATGGGTCGCCGACTTCCCCTATACCGTGCACAACGGCTCCGTTGGGATCTATCCCGGCTTCAATCAGCTCAACTCCACCTACAACAGCTACCAGCTCGAGAATTTCCAAGTCCCGAATCCGGCGTGCAACTGCTTCCAGAACGACAACATCAGCAACGGCCGAGGCGCGGATCTGAACTATATCGGCTCGGCGATGCACGATCGATTGGGCAACGGCTGGTCTATCAGCAACAACTTCATCTTCGACGGCGGGCTTGTGCCGACGCACGCTCTGATCAACAACGGCAATCCTTCCACGCTGTCGTCGTTCATTTCGGGATTGACTCTGCCCAGCATCCTGACCCCGAGCATGGTGCAGCCCACCTATGCCAACGGCCAGCCCGCGAACCTCAATCAAAGCGTGGTCACCCAGCAGGTCTGGTACGTGCAGAAGAGGATCCGGAGCTACATCGACGAATTTCGCGTCAACAAGGACCTCGGCTTCGGCAATACCGCGACCCTGGGCCTATACCTGGCCCACTACACCATGAGCGACAACTGGTCGCTCAGCTCCAACGTGCTGATCACCAATCGGCCAAACGCGGCACCGATCATCCTGTCAGCCACTGCGGGTGGCAACATCTACCAGGTATCCAGTCCTCAGGGCATCGTCAATGCCAACGGAGGCTACTACATCCTCCAGAACGGCAGCGCCACGAACATTGCCCCCTACTTTGCCGACCAATGGAAGATCGACAAATGGTTGCTCGACGCCGGGATCCGCGTCGAGCACATCAACCTGTCTCAGGAGACGACCAACAGCTCGCCGGTCCAGATGGGGACGCAGTACGACCTGTGGGACAACGCGGTGGAATTGCCCAACGGCTCGTGGTCGCACGGCCACGAAAACAACACCATGCCGACGTACTCCGTGGGCGCCAATTACCAGTTCAACGATCACATGAGCGCCTACGTACGCGTCAACAATGGCGTACTCTTCGAGAACTTCGATGCTGTCCGCTGCAACGTCTACAACGGCTCGAACGGATGCCCGAGCAGAGTGCCGCTGCAAACGGTGCAGAACTACGAGTTCGGCTTCAAGATTCAGAACCGCTGGACCTACGTCGACGCATCGGTCTACCGCAAGACATTCAAGGGCATCGCGTACACTCCCACGAATGTCAATGACGTGCCGATCGGCCCTGCCTCCACCTATGGATCGACCTCCACCGGCGTGCGCCTCGTAGGCAGTGTCAGCCCCTTCGCGGCCAGTGATATCCCGGCCCTGAGGTCCTTCAGGATATCGGTCAACGGCAACTGGGAAGATGCTTATTACACCAACTTCCGCGGCTGCTACCTGTACACAAACATCAACAATCAGACGGTCTGCGGCACGATCAACGGCAACCAACTCGCGCGTCTGCCGAAGTATCAGTTCCGGATAACCCCGAGCGACATAGAGGCGTTCAGCTGGGGCACATTGACTGAGGAGTTGACGTACGAGGACATTGGCCTGCGCTACCAGGACAACACGGGATTGACGCCGTTGCCCGCCTATTACGACCTGGCTGCAGGCATTGATGCCATGGTCGGTTCACACTGGGAGTTCCGCGTGCTCGGCTCAAACCTCACCAACCAGCTGGGGTTGACCGAGGGTAATGCCAGGTTCGGCGGCAACACGGTGCAGAATAACGTCGGTTTCGGCCGATCGATCCTGGGCCGGGAAGTCAACATAATGGTCAAATACCACTGGTAACGCCACTGCGACTGTCTCCCCTCACGCTCACGTGAGGGGAGACTTTCCTCCTCGTGCGAGCGGTTGATTGCGGATGTGCTTTGGCCGTGTCCGCGACGGCATCGAAAGCAACGGCCGGGGGCGCCAGTGCTGAGGATCCCGCCGACCGCTTGCGAGTTCGGCTACGAGGCCGGACTCGGCGGCTTGGTTGGGCTCGATCCAATGAAGACCGCCAGGTAAGCGCTAGCACCGAGTGCAAATGGCAGGCCCCGCCTAATTGAATCCCCTCGCGCCGATTGGCGTGGAGGGGGTGATTGCGGCCCGAATCCGCGAGCTGGCGGCGGCTGCATCGCGGCGTCGAAGGCCCGCGAGCCGCTGTGCGGGGCCACCGCCCCGTGCGAGAATCACCGGCAGCTGAGTTCCCTCGCGAGGTCCGTTCAACGTGTCAGTTCCGGCTTCCGTCCTCGAAGCGATGCGTGAAATCAGCGCGCAGCTTCAAGCCGGCCAGTATCGCGCCGCGCACGATAGGCTCGGGGCGATCGTCGCGTCCCATCCCGGGTTCGCCGAGGCACAGCGTCTCCTGGCCGGCGCGAAGCTGGTTCTCGGTGATCCTGCGGGTGCGGAGGCACTACTGCGCCATGCGATCGAGGTCGATCCGGCCTGGACCCCGACCCTCACGATGCTTGGCGAACTCCTGCTCTCGAGCGGGCGTGCAGCCGAGGCGGAGGAAGTGTTGCGGCGCGCGCTTGCCGCGGGGTCACCCGATCCGCGTGCCGCGATGGTCCTGGCGCGCTGCTACAACGCCAGTGGCCGGCCGGCTCAGGCTCTCGCGGTGGCGGCACCATTCTGCGCGCAGGGCCGGATGGATGCGCAGCTCGCCACCCAACACGTCAATGCGCTGATCGCCCTCGGCCGCCAGACGGAAGCGGCCGAACACTATCGGCGCATCGCCGCCGCGGCCCCGGCCGATCCCGCGGCCGCCCAGGCGCTGGCTATCGCTCTGAATGCCGCGGGCGAGCACGCAGAGGCGGGTCAGGTCGCGCGCCGCGCGCTCTTGCACGGGCACAGGACCGCCACGATCTCTCATGCGCTGGCGCAGAGCCTCATGGCCGAAGGCGATTCCCGGGGAGCGGAAGCCGCACTGCGCGATTGTCTGAGGCTCGAGCCGCGCCTGATTGAGGCCCACAACACCCTCGCGCAGCTGGTCTGGGCTCGATGTGGCGACATGGCGCAGGCGATGGAGCAGCTTGACCGCGCGCTGGGGACGTTTCCGAACGACGATGCGCTGTGGGCGGCCAAGGCGGCCATCCTGCAGGGAGCGGGCGACGCTCGTGCCGCTTATGCCTGCCTCGAGCCGCGCGCAGAGCGCGCGCAGGCACCGCCAGCCCTGGTGGTGCGCGCAGGTCTCGCGGCGCTAGAATTCGAACCGGCCACGGCACGGTCTCTCGCCGAGCGTGCATTGCAAACGATGCCGGACGACGCAGCCGCGCGCAGCCTGTTGGCCGCAGCCGAGCTCGGCATAGGCGATGCACGCTGCGCCTTGACCCACTGCGAGGCGCTGCTGACTCGTGCCCCGAATAACCAGTACCTGATCGCGCTGCAGACGACCGCGATGCGGCTGCTCGGCGATGAGCGTTACGAGCCGCTTTGCGACTACCGCAATCTCGTGCTGCCGCTGCCCCTCGAGGCACCCAAGCCGTGGACCGACGTGGCAACGTTCCTGCGGGACCTGAAGGGGAGCCTCGATCGGCTGCACGATCCCGACGGCCATGCCCTGCTCTTCCAATCGCTGCGCAACGGCACCGAGACTACCGGCGACCTGACCCGCAGCGCCGAGGAGCCGATCCGCGCCCTGTTCGAGGCATTCGCCGCTCCGATCGAGCGCTATCTCGAGCACATCGGCCGCGGCTCCGATCCGCTCCGGGGGCGCAACAGCGGCCGCTGGCGCTTCAACGGCAGCTGGTCGGTGCGGCTGCGCAATCGAGGCTTCCACATGAGCCACGTCCACCCGCGGGGGTGGATCTCCTCGGCGTTCTACATCGAGCTGCCTGACATCATGGCCGAGGCGCGCACCGACGAAGGCGTGCTCGAGTTTGGCAGGCCGGGCATCATCACAGCCCCCACGCTCGAATCCGAATACGCCGTGCGCCCGACCGTCGGCATGCTGGTGCTGTTTCCGTCGTACTTCTGGCACGGCACCGTCCCGTTTGCCAGCGCTCAGCCGCGCCTGACCGTGGCCTTCGACGCCGTCCCGCTGCAATAAGCGCCTCGCGCAAATCGACCGCGCCCCGTTACGAGAACCGGCGGACTCCGCTCGACGAACGGGCGCGTGCCGGCGCATCGGGCGCCGACAGCCCCACGTAGAGGTCCGGAAGCACAACGTCAGCCCGCTCGAGCCGGGCGCGAGCAGCGACTTTGGGCCCCCCGGGGGCAGCTTGCCGCGATGGTCGCGCGCTGTCGGCAATCCGGCGCAGGCCGCCGCAAACCTCATCGAAGTGGTCCGATCCGGCGCCGACCTCAATGCGGACCGAGCGGTGCAGACCTCAGCGCCATGTGACGACCACCGCATCGCGGATGCTGCTTCTCGGCAGCTCGATCTGCGCCAGGCGCCGCGCAGGGTTCCAATGAAGTCCCGCGACACCGTGCCCGTCGACCGCCAGCGCCTCGGGCCGCTGCCGGGCATGGATGCTCAGCGCATACCCCCTCTGCGGCAGCTGGCCGTGGTACGCGCCGCGGGTCGGCCCGATGACCACGCGGTGCAGCCCGCCGTGCGTCGTGTAGTCGACCGGCGTCAGGGCGTATTGCCCCTTGCGGTAATCGAGCGAGATACCGTCATCCTGATACAGATCGAACCGCCCCTCGCCCGAGCCATACACCTGCAGCACGAGCGGATCGAGCGGCTTGGCGTTGGAGTAAGCGCTCGGCTCCTGCTCCGCAATGACCGCCCCGGCGCGCACGAACACCGGCATGTCGCTCACCCCGTAGTGCGCGGTGAAGGTCCTGCCGCCCACGTAGCGCTTGCCCGTGAAGAAGTCGATCCACTGTCCCGGCGGCAGGTACACGGCGCGCACGCCGCTCGCATCCAGCACCGGCGCGACCAGCAGGTCATCGCCCAGGAAATACTCGTGCGGATGGCGGTAAGCCTCCTGGCCGCTCACGTGCTCGAGGTACAGCGGGCGCATGATCGGCAAGGCCCTCCGGTGCGCCACCCATGCATAAGTGTAGAGATACGGGATGAGCTCGGTGTGCAGCTTGAAATACCGGCGCATCAGCGACACGCCGCGCGCACCGTACGTCCAGGGCATGCGCAGATTGCCCTCGAACGGGTTCTCGTGCGCGCTGTGCATGCGCAGAATCGGGCCGAAGGCGCCGAACTCGATCCAGCGCGCGTACAGCGCGAACGGGATCTTGCGTCCGTGGAACCCGCCGATGTCGTGGCTGATATAGTCGATGAGCTCGTTGCCGCCGCGGGCGGAGAAGGCGACCTCGTAGGCAAGCACCGGCCACTCGGAGTAGGTGTCCCCGGTGAAGAACCCCGGATAGCGCTCACTCCCCCAGCCGCCGTAGCGCGCCAGGATGAATCCGCGCCGGCCCGACTCGCGCTGCGTCGAGCGGTAGTACAGCTCATTGGTCCACAGCTGCGGGTTCAGCCCCGGCATGCGCGCCGCGCCGCTGCCGCCGTCGACCCACCAGAAGTTCACGCCCTCGTGCATGAGCGGCGCGTGCAGGTCGCGCATGAACACCGTCGCCTGAGCGTGGTTGGCGAGGTTGAAGCGGATCGGCGGCGGCGGCGGGACGTCGCGGATGGCGGTCGGTCCCAACACCAGCCCGCCGCCGTGCGCTGCCGACTCGATGCGTAGCGCGATTGCATTCACCTTGCCGGGCGCGATCGCGCTCGACACGTCCGCAAAGGTCAGCCGTTGCGGCCACTGGACGTGGCTGTGCGGCACGCGCTTGCCGTTGACGAACAACTGGTACGAGCCGGCGACGCCGCCGAAATACAGATACAAATGGCGCGGCAGGGGCGCCGGCACGCGCACCGTGGCGCGATACCAGCCCGTGCCGCCGCTGCCGTGCAGCAGCTGTGCCCGCCAGGTGAACCCGACGCGCACCGGCCGCCAGCGCGTGCGGCTGGCTTCGCCCGGCGTGTAGGGCCCGGGGCTGAACTGCCACACGTGTGCCAGATCGAGATTGAACGTCGGCCGCGGCGGCACCGGCCGCCCGAGGTCGCGCAGCACCTCGGGCGCATGGCTGTCGTGGTACGAGAGGCCGCTCTCCTGCGTGTTGGCGTACCCGGGGTGATCGTTCAGCGCGAGCTTGAAGCCGTGCCGGCGCAGCCAGCGCATGAAGCGGCGCGGGTGCGGAATGAGCGGACTCCAGTCGTAGCCGCCGTCCCAGCCATAGTTGTGCCAACCGAAATCGAGCACCAGCGTATCCACCGGAATGTGCTCGCTGCGCAGCCGCTCGAGCTCGCGCTTGATGTGCCGCACGCCGTAACGCGCGAACGCCGGATCATGCGTCTCGGGCGAGCCGGGGAAGTACTCGAAGTTCAGGTCCGTCACCATCGGTCCGAGCACGTAGCGCGGGATCATGGGCACCGGGCCGCAGAGCTCGGCGTACTCGCGCAGCGCGCGCCGGTAATGCGCGCCGTAGGCGAAGAGGTACCAGTCCTGATCGTGGGCCGGCTCGCGCGGCTCGATCCAGGTATGCCCGACGTTCCACACGGGTGTACCGCTGTCGTTGATCAGTCCGTAGCCGGAACGGCTGAGCAATCCCGGCTGCGCCGGCGCAAGCGGCACGTCGATCCCCGGGATGATGTCGTGCACCGGGCTCTCGAGGTCCGAGCGGCCGACCGGCAGATTGGCCCGGCTCACGTTGTCGAGCGAGTCAGTGAGTCCGCCGAGATTGAGCGGATCGTGCTGCCCGGGGCGCCAGCTGTGCGCGACGCCCGGCGCACCCGTCCAGGTGACCTTGAGATTGTCCGGCGCGAAGCGTCCCGAATGCAGCCGGTAGCGCAGCGTCAGCGCGCCGGTCGTGGCGATCAACCACCCGCCGCGCTGGCGCATGTGCACCGGCACGGCCGGCCACCGGCGCTTGCGCACCACCACCGACGGGGCGTTCACGAACACTCCGCTCGGCGAATACTCCATGCGCACCAGCGACGGGGTGAGAAATTCGAAGCGCGCCTTGCCGGCGAGGACGATCGAGCCGTGCCGCACCGGGCCGCGCGCGCACGCGCTCAGCCCCAGCGCAGCCACGGCAACCGCTGCGGCGCCGAGGCACCGCAGGCCGCCCGGTCTCGGTCGGTGCGCCGTTGCGCTCACAGGACTCTCCGTTTCAGCTGCGCCGAGCCGTCCGCGGCCCGCGTGACCGTGATATCGAGGCGCCGGCCCCGAAAGCTCACGTCACGCAGCGTCAGGGAACGCCAGCCGCGCGGCAATGCGGCAGGGTACGCGTCCACGAGCCCGCCTGCGCGAACGCGCAGCCCCGTCAGCCCGTAGATCAGACTCTGCAGGTAGCCTCCCGATCCGGTCAGAAACGGGCCGACATTGTTGCTCGCCGTCTCCGTGCGCACGTCGAAGGGCGGCTTCAACGTGCCGCCGCTCAGATAGAGCTCGACCCGCTCGCCCGCCTCTGCCCCGAGACCGACCTCGTCCGCCGCGGCCACGCACGGCAGAATCCCCATGCTGACGCGCCCGACCCGGGACGAGGGAATCGGCCGCACCGCGTAGTCGTAATCGCCCCGGCGCAGCGCCGCCGGCAGGCGCAGATCGAGCGCCGGCAGGAACAGCAGCGGCAGCGGCCCGCCGCCGAAGGCCGTGCTGGCGGCGGCGGCGCCCGATTCCTGATACGGCAGATGGTGCCGCCCGCGCGGCGCGAGCGGTATGTCCATCGCGCCGGCGATGCGGCGCCAGCGCGGATCGGCGCGCACCCTGAGCACGCGCGCCGCCGCCGCCGCGATGTCGAGCGCCTTGGCCGCCACCATGTTGGTGTAGGTGTCGTTCGGAATGTCGCCGTGCGACTCGGACACCGACGTCACGTGCAGAATCCCGTAGCGGTGGCTCCGCGCGTCATACGTCGCGCGGCTCGCGAAGAAGCGCGCCACCGCGCGGATCACCGGCCAGCCGTGCGCCCGCAGCCAGGCGCGATCGAGCGTGGCGAGGTAGTACTGCCACTGCGCGATGGCGATCTCGGCATTGACGTGGATCTCGCTCTGCGAGAGCGCGTGCGCGGAATACGGCGTCTGATCGCTGCCGTTGTACGGATCGGACTCCCAGGGATACATCGCTCCGGCATAGCCGTTCGCACGCGCACGCGCCTCGGCCGGCGCGAGCGTGCGCTCGCGGAAGGCGAGCAGTGAGCGGGCCCGACGCGGGTGCAGCAGCAGCAGGGCCGGATAAACCCACGTATCGCTGTCCCAGAACACGTGCCCGGCGTAACAGAGCGTCAGCCCGCAGGGTCCGACCGCCCACCCCGTATCCGGCGTGGTGTTGGTCAGCAGGTAGTAAAGCGCCGCATGCGCCACCTGCTGAGCCTTCCGATCCCCTGTGATCAGAATATCGGGGCGCCACAACGCGTGCCATGCGGCACGCTGCGTTGCCAGCAGCGCCGCGAATCCGTGCCTGCGCGCCGCGCGGGCCAGGCGCAGATCCGCGGCCGCATCGCCGCCCCATCCGGAGCGCGACAACATCACGAATTTCGTGAATGTGTACGTCCGGTCCCGCTCGACGTGCAGCGTCACCTCGAGCGCGAGCCGGCCGGAGCCGCGGCGCAGCGTGACCGTCCGCTGCGCCCCCGCGGGCAGCGACACGGCGGCCGCCATAGCGACCGGCAGGCTGCTGGCCGCCCGGCCCGCAAGCCACAGCGTGCGCGTGCGCGCCGATCCACCGGTGGCGCGCACGGCGACGTAGCCCGGATACCACAGCGCCGCGCGGTCGGGTGTGGCCGGTGCGCGCGGCGTGAGCGACAGACCGTGAGCGGCGAGCGCGCGATTGACCTGCGGACCGGTCAGGCGTGCCAGCGCGAACCGCGGCGTATGCGCCGGCCAGAGCGTGAGCGGGAAGGACAGTGCGACCCAGCCGCTGTAGCGTGGCGTGATGCGCAGCCGGACGACGCTCAGATGCGGCTGGGCCTCACTGATGAAGCTCACCACGGTGATCGCCGTGACCCGAGAGTGATCGACATAACGATACTGCGTCGCGAGGGTCGCATCGCGCAGATCGAGGCTCTGGCGGTAATGGCGGAAATGCGCCGCCGTGAGCGCTGCACGGTTCAGCCAAGTGGCCGGGGCAGCCGCCGGATCCGGGTCGAAGTCGATCGCGTTCCATCCGGGCAGCAGCGCCGGGCGGGCGATGTCCCCCGGCGTGCGGTCCATCAGCCCGACCATGTACGTTTGCGTCGCTTCGGTGCCGCGCGGCGCAGTGAGCGTGGCGAGGTAGCCGTTGCCGACCATGCCCGGGAAGTAGCTCGCAAGCCCCGTGAACCCCACCCGCAGATGGAACCCCGTGTCGGCCTGCGCCGGGCGCACGGCCGTCATCGCGAGCAGTGTTGCGCAGATGGCCGCCGTGCGGCGCACCGCACGCGCCGATCCTCCCCCCTGCCCCACCATTAACGGGCTCCGGCCGCTGCGGCCGCGCGGTCCGCGGCCGCCAGTCCCGATGGCGGCTTGATGGCCAGATACACCGTGCTCCAGAGCTGCGCCGCGTCTGCTTCGGAGGCATCGGAGCTCGCCGAGCCGAACGGACGGATGTGGTAATGAGCATGCCGATACGTCCAGGACCACAGCTCGGTGTTGGCCATCGAGTGGGTCGCCTCGATCACCCGCCACAGCGTGCGCTGCGCATTCTCAAGCTCGGCGCGCACCGCCGGCGGCAGATCGGTGCGATGCAGCTGGCGCGCCAAGCCCGCGGCGAGCAGCGCCTGCTGCCAGGACCACACGACCGTGCCGTGGTAGGCGTGGCGCGTGAATTCCGTCTGCAGGCTCGGGGGTGCGAAGGCGGGATTGGCCACCACCATGCCGGCGCCGGTGATGAGTCCGGCGGGAAACGGCCGAGTCAGCATCGTGACCAGCCGGGCGAGATGCTGCGGGGCCGGCTTGCCGAACAGCAGCAGATAGCCGACGTCCGATTGCATCACCGGGACCGGGCGGCCCGAGCGGCTCAGCGACAGCGCCGGGAACGTCAGCGGCCCGCGGCCGAGCGCGCGCACCGCCGGTTGCGCGGGGACCTTGTCGAGCTCGGCGTAGTGCAGCACATCGTTCACCGCC
>JAKCEJ010000215.1 GCA_021838065.1 Pseudomonadota bacterium | reverse complement strand
CCCGCGCACCGCTGAGGCGTCACCGCGCCGTCGGATTCACCGATTTCGCTGGATTGCAGTCGATACTCATCGATGCGCTCGAGCGCAACTGCCGCGCGACCGAAGATCCGGCCCGCCTTGGCCATCTGGCGTGCCGGCGCCGCGATGGCTCGCAGGTAGGCGAGAAACACCAGCAGATCGCCTGCGGTGAGCGTCCCGCGCAGCACCAGCACCGCCCCGTACCAGGCAATGCCGCCGCTGGCCACCGCAATGACGAGATTCATCGCCGGCGCAAATCCCGCCTGCTCGCGATTGAGGCGCAAGGCCGCCTCCAGCACCGCGCCGGCACGTACGGAGAACTGCTGCTCCTCGTAAGGCTCCCGCGCGCAGGCCTGCGCCAGCTGAACGTTGCCAAACACCTCCTGCGTCGCCCCGCTCTGCTCTCCCTCGCGGCGGCGCACGACCCGCGCCGCGCTGCGGATCCGGCCCGCAAAGTGCCGGGCGATTCCCATCAGCACCGGGGCGACGGCGAGTGTGAGCAGTCCGTAGCGCCAGTTCATCGCCAGCATCACCGCAAGAATCCCACAGATCGTGAGCAGGTGCGGAATGAGATCCATACCCACCGTAGCCACGAACTGCTGCAGCGCGTTGACGTCACCGCTGACACGCGCCACGAGCTCCCCGCTCAGGTGCCGACGATGAAACGCTATCGGCAAGCGCAGCAGATGCGCGAAGAAATCCCGCCCGACCGCAATACCGATCCGCTGGGCGGCATCGAGCAGCAGGCGGTTACCGAGATAAGCCAGTGCCGCCTCGATCAGCCCGAGCACCAGGATCGCTCCGCCGAGAACATGCAGCAGCAGCAACCGATGTCCGAGCGGGTCCGGCAGCACCGCCGCCGCCCACGGGCCGAGCGGCTTGCGGAAGATCACGCTGTCGACGATGAACTTCAGCGGCCAGGGCAGCAGCAGCAGCACGGCGGCACGCAGCGCCATCGCGGCCGACCCGGCGCTGAGGCGCCGCCACTGTCCGCGCACGTGTCCGCCTAGCCAGCGCGACGTCTGCGATCCAACACGAGTCATGCCGCTGCTCCGATGCGCGCCGTGCGCGCCAGCCCAACCATGCGCTCAACGATCCGGTCCCAGCCGCGGCCGGCAACGCTTTGCCGCGCCTCCCGTCCCATCGCGACGCGCAGAGCCGGCGCCTCGAGGAGTGAAATGACCGCTCGGCGACAGTCCTGCGGGTCGTCGGGCCGGTATAACAGCCCGGTTCTGCCGTGGACAATCAATTCCGTCAGCTGACCGATGCGGGGCGCCACCACCGCCCGAGCAGAAGCCAACGCTTCGATCACCTTCAGCGGAGAGAAGTAGAAATCCTCTGCCGCCTGGTACGGCGCCACGACGACATCGCACGCCGAGGTCCAGCCCGGAATATCCGCATGCGGCACCCGCCCCGGGAGCGTCACCCTGTCGCGGCAGCGCGCCTGGGCGACCCTGTTGTAGAGCTCTCGCCACTTCGGGCCATCGCCGACCGCCAGGAGGTGCACATCACGGCTCGATGCGATCTCGCTGAACACATCGAACAGCAAATCGGTGCCGTGCCAAGACTTGAAGCTGCCGACGAAACCAATCACCCCCGTCTCACTGCCGACACCGATCCTGGCACGCACCTCGTCACGCCGCGCCTCACCGGCAGCAAAACCCGCCAGATCCACTCCGTTCGCCTGTACGTGAACGCACTGCGCCCGGCCCGGCACGAGCGCCTGGACGTACGCCTTGACCGCGTCCGACACCGCCACAATCGCCGCCGCCGTGCCGAATGACTCGACTTCCATGCGCCGAGCAATGAACTCGAGCCGCAAACCGCGAAAGCGCTTCTGTTCCTCGGCCAGGGGCGCGTTGACCTCCAGGATCCTGGGACAGCGGCATCGCGCCGCGATCTGCGCTCCGGCGCTCGAGAACAAGGCATGGCGCTCGTAGATGAAATCCGGCCTGAATGCACGCGCCTCTATCGCGTCCATTACCAGCTGTCCGACCGACCGGTCGTGGACGAGCTTGTCGAGTTCGCTCGAGACAACGGCCTTGTCGATCCCGCGGGTGTCGACATTGAGCTGCTCGGCCAGACGGTCGGTCGCGCCCGCGGGCTGCCGCGCGGCCAGCTCCATGATGGCCACCGGCGGCGCGACGTTACCGCTGCCGAGCCGCGCGCAGGCGATGAGGACCTCGTGCCCCAGGGCGGCCGCCGCGCGCACAAACTCGCGCACATGCACCGAGGCGCCCTTGTCGCCGAGCACCGGAATGCCGTGATCGAAATTCAGATAGAGGATCCTCACCGCGTCCCCTCCCCGGCCGCGACCACAGCGACCTGGAATTGCCCCGTCTCCTCCTCCGTGCGCCCCGGCTGGCCGCGAGCGCGGCACGAGTGCTCACTCATCAGCGCGTGCAGGTCCCGGGTTGTCTCCCAAAGGTCGAACTCTCGCCGCAGCAGCTCGCGCGCCGCGCGCGCGAGCTGCGTTCCGAGCTGGCGGTCTTCGAGCAGGCGCTTGATCTGTGCCGCCAGAGCCCGGGGGTCCTGCGACGGAGCAAGCAGTCCGGTGTATCCATGGCGCACCAATTCCGGTATTCCGGACACATCGGTCGCCACAACCGGCACTCCTACAGCCATCGCCTCGGCGATGACGTTCGGAATCCCGTCGCGGTCGCCGTCCTCGGCAATCCTCGGCGCGAGCACGAACAAGTCCGCCTCCCGGTACCGCACGATCAGCTCCCGATGCGTCATCGGTCCGCTCAGGACGACCCGGTCGGCGAGGGCATGACGCCCGATCTCGGCCCTGAGGGCATCCAACAGCGGCCCCGAGCCGACGATCTCGCACTCAAAATCGACGCCCTGGTCGCGCAGCACCGCGCAGGCTGCGATCAGGTCCTCGTGCCCCTTCTTCGGCACCAGCCGGCCGACCGCGAGAATCCGCGCCCGCCTCCGGTACCGCGGCGCACACTCATCGGCGGCAGCGAAATTCTGCAGATCAATGCCGTGATAGACCAGGTGGATCCGCTGCGGCTGCAGGCGTGGCGCGATCTGGCGCAGAAACTCCGCGTTGTATGCCGTGCAGGTCGCGACAAATTCGGCAGCACGCAGATGGCGGCGCAAGATGGCAGGACGCGACAGGTAGATATCCTTCGCGTGGGCGGTGAAGCTGAATGGAATCCCGCTCATGCGGTGCGCGAAATGCGCCACCGAGGTCGGCGCATTGGCGAAATGTGCGTGGATGTGGCGCACACCCTGCCGGCGGCACATCTCGGCGAGGACGCCCGCACGGGCGAACTGCCGCCACAGCGAGATCGGGTGCCGCGAGCTCAGCGTACGCCCCAGGGCGAGCATGAACGTTCCGAGGTAACGCAGCGGCACCGAGCCGAGCATCCTCAGGTGTGCCCCGGCGAACACCCGCGCCTTTGCCCTCCAGCCATCCGGCGGCGCATGAACGGTCGCCCGCACCTCGGCAACCATCGGATGGTGGGGCGGTGGCTCCGGCGGCAGCAGGGAGAAAATGTGCAGCCGCTCGCCCAGCCGCTCCATGGCGCGGATCTCGTTGAGGATGAACGTTTCCGTCAGGCGCGGATAGCGCTTGAGGACATAGACGACGGATCCGTGAATTGGCGGCTTCATGCAACCCCCTGGATTCGCTCTTCGCGCCGCGCGGCGCCGCGTGCAAGCTCCGCAGCAACCCGTTCGGCCCCACGCAGATCGACCGCAGCCCAGGAGTGCTCCCGGGGCAGCGGCGCCGCAAGTGCGCGTGGCACCCGACGCTCGAGAGCCGCGGCCAGCGTGTCATCCGACTCGAGCGAATCGAACAGTCCGAGCGTCGCCAGCAGCGTCGCGCGCAGCTTCTGCTCCTGCCGCGGAGCGCTGCGCGGCACCAGAATCGCCTTTTTGCGCGCCGCCAGCAGCTCGACGCTCGTGTTGTAGCCGGCCATCGCGACGACCACTTCGGCGGCCTGGATGCTTGGCATCAACTCCGTGGTGTAAGAGACGATCTGCACGTCCTGGCGTCCCGCGGCCGCGGCATGTAGTGCCTCGCTCTCGTCCCGCGGCATCAACGGACCGGTGACGATCACCGAATAGAAGTCGTTCGGCGCACCACTGCAGAGCCCCCGCAGATACGCGCGCATCATGAAATAACCGTCACCGCCGCCGCCGGCCGTGACCAGCACGACAGGCTGTGCGCCGCTGCGCCGGCGATCCCAGCAGATGTTGCCGCTAGCAGCCGCCTGCAGCTGCTCGATGCGTGACCGGCCGACCACGTAACCGCAATATCTGACGCGTTGCGCCACCTTCGCCGACAGCCCGTAGGCCGACACGACGTCGAACAACCGCTCACTGCCGTAGACGAACAGATCGTCGTAGGCGTGTTCGATCAATGCATGCACATCCTGCTCCTGCCACGTCCGGCGAACGCTTTCCGGGCTATCGAGGATGTCGCGCAGTCCGAGCACCGTGCGCGTCTCGGGTATCTCGTTATGGATGAGCGCAAGCGTCGAGAGCAGCTCGCCATTCATCCCCGCCGGCGCGTGATCGACCAGAAACACTTCGGGGCGCTGCTCCTCGACGAGCTTCATGATGAGGGCCTCGCGGTACCCCTTGGTCAGCCCGAAGAGCTGACCGGGCGCCCGCGCCGCGTAGCGCTCCGCTCCGGTCTTGATCACCGGCGGCAGCGGCTGAACGTGCAGTCCCGGCGGCAGATTCCATTGACGGATCACCGGAGAGCCGGTGAGCAGCCACACCTCGAACGGGCTCTGGCTGCGCAGCAACTGGTCGGCGATCGCCAAGTTGCGGCGCAGGTGTCCCAACCCAAAGGTATCGTGCGAGTAGATGCAGACCTTCGTCGCAGCCAGATCGCCGCGCCCCGCGCCGACGATACGCTGGGCATTGAAGGCGCGCTCCTCATGATCCCGGGCTGAGGGGTACTGTTCCACGTTTCACCTATCTGTCGAATGCAACTTGCGAACGGCTCACGAGCGGCTTGGACCGGTCGTTCCGATCGTGAGACGGGGGCGGAGCGTCAGATCAATCGCCGCGCGCCCATCAGTCGCCGCGAGCCGACAGGAAGCAGACGCAAAAGGGTGCGCGGGTGCGGCGAACTCGCCGCAAGGCCGCAGGAAGCGGCTGAAGCAGTGTCGAATTTCGCCAAATGCCGACAGGTGACTCGAGGGCGGACCGTGCGGACCCGGGACCCCTGCCGGCGCAACACTCAGGACGGGTGGCTCAACAGTTCTCCATCGACATACCTCGACCCCGAATCATGAAGCGCCACGAGCCCGTGACAGGCACGGGGAGGTGCCCCGCCGCCGCAGGTGGCGGAGCCTCGGGCAAAAACCACGCTTTTTGCCCGAGGCGCGCCGGGCCGGGCAGGGTGCGACGCATGCGTCGCACGGGTGGCCATCGACGGCCACCCCGGAGCTTTGGGCGCAGCAGGGACTGCGCAGCGCAAAGCCCGGATCCAGCGCTTCCTAAT
>JAKCEJ010000214.1 GCA_021838065.1 Pseudomonadota bacterium | reverse complement strand
GACCGTCAACCAGGCCACGGCGCTGTGGGTGCGGCCGCGCGCCGAGATCACCGACGAGGAGTACCGCCAGTTCTATCAGCATCTGGCGCACGATTTCACCGAGCCGCTCGCCTGGAGCCACAACCGCGTCGAGGGCAAGCGCGAGTACACCAGCCTGCTGTATCTGCCGGGGCGCGCGCCCTTCGACCTGTGGCAGCGCGAGGCGGTGCATGGGCTGAAGCTGTACGTCCGGCGCGTGTTCATCATGGACGACGCCGAACAGTTCCTGCCGCTGTATCTGCGCTTTGTCAAAGGAGTGGTCGACTCGAGCGATCTGCCGCTCAATGTCTCGCGCGAGCTCCTGCAGCGCGAGCCCGAGGTCGAGGCAATCCGCGCCAGCCTCACCAAGCGCGTGCTGGACATGCTCGCAAGGCTCGCCGCGGACGAGCCGGACAAATACACCGCGTTCTGGAAGGAGTTCGGCCTGGTTCTGAAGGAAGGGGTCGGTCAGGACACGGCCAATCGCGCCGCGCTCCTGCCGCTGCTGCGCTTTGCGAGCACGCACGAGGCGGGCGATGAACCGGTGGTGAGCCTCTCGCAATACGTGGCGCGGATGAAGCCCGGCCAGGAACGCATCTATTACATCGCTGCCGAGAGTCTCGCTGCGGCGCGGCGCAGCCCCTACATCGAGCGGCTCGCTGAGCAGGGCATCGAGGTGCTGCTGCTCGGGGACCGGATCGATGAGTGGATGATGGGACAGATCGAGGATTTCGACGGCAAGCGCTTCAAGGACGCCTCGCGCGGGGAGCTCGAGCTCGGCACCCTGGAGAGCGATGCCGACCGGCGCGAGCGTGAGGCGGCGCTGAAGGAAAGCAAGGGTCTGCTGAAGCGCGTCAAGGACGCGCTCGGCGCGCGGGTGACCGAGGTGCGCGTGAGCACGCGCCTGAAGGACTCTCCGGCCTGCCTGGTGCGCGATGAGCACGATCTCGGGGCGGGCCTGCGCAAGATCCTCGCCGCCGCGGGTCAGGCGGTACCGGAGTCCAAACCGGCGCTGGAGCTCAACACCATCCATCCGCTCGTCAAGTATCTCGACGGCCTCGCCGATGCGGGCCGTTTCGAGGCGCTCGCCGTGCTGCTTTACGAGCAGGCCGAGCTCGCCGAGGGCGGCGAGCTCGGCAACCCGGCGGAGTTCGTCCAGCGGCTCAATCGCCTGCTGGTCGAGCTGGCGGCGGGTCACGCCGCGTGAAGCCGCCACGCGCCGAGCGCCTGACGCTACCCGGCCCGGCCGGCACCCTCGAGGCCCTGGTCGAGACGCCGGCCGGCGATGACGGCGCGGCGGCGGCCGCGCCCGCTGTTTTCGGGGTGGTGTGCCATCCGCACCCGCTCTACGGCGGGACGCTCGACAACAAGGTCGTCTACACGCTGGCGCGAGCGTTCGAGGAATGCGGCGCACCGGTGGTGCGCTTCAACTTCCGCGGTGTTGGCGCAAGCGCGGGGACCCATGACGCGGGTCGCGGCGAGACCGAGGATGCGCTCGCCGTGATCGCCTACGGCCGTGCGCGTTGGCCGGGAGCGGCGCTGTGGCTCGCCGGTTTCTCCTTCGGGGCGGCCATCGCCGTGCGGGCGGCCGCGCGGGCCTCGCCGGCCAAGCTGGTGCTGGTGGCCCCCGGGGTGAGCCGAGTGGCAATGGACGGAGTGCCCTCGCCGCGCTGCCCGTGGCTGCTCGTCCAAGGCGATGCCGACGAGGTGATCGAACCGGCCGATGTGCTGCAGTGGGCGGCACGTCAGACGGTGCCGCCCGTGCTGCGCACCGTCCCGGGGGCGGGCCACTTCTTCCATGGCCGGCTGCACGAGTTGCGCCAGACGGTCGTGCAGTTCATGAATCGCCCCGACTGACGGACGCGGTCCGCGCGGGGCGCTGCGAAATGAACGGGGTTCGCGGAGCGAACCCCGTCGTATCTCACGACTCAGCGCGTGATCAGGAGTTGACCATCGCCTTGAGGTTCTTCAGCGGCATCACACGGACCTTCTTGCTGGCCGGCTTCGCCTTGAACATCATCTTCTCGCCCGTGAACGGGTTGATTCCTTCGCGTGCCTTCGTGGCCGGCTTCTTCACGACCTTCATCTTCAGCAGCCCCGGCATGGTGAACAGGCCATTGCTGCGCAGGCTCTTCTTGATTACGCCGTTCAGCGAATCGAACACACCGCCGACCTGCTTGCGCGAGAGCCCCGTGTCTTTGGAAATTTGAGTCAGGACTTCCGACTTGGTCGGAGCGCTACCCTTTTTCGCCATATTGCGCCACTCCTCGAATAAATGAATGTGCGCGCTGTTGTGCAGTCACGCAACGTAAGAATCGCCGCGGAAAATAGCACATGCGCGCGTGTGCGCAACTGTTTTTTTTGCTCGCGCTCGCGCTGAAACAGCTTTTTTTCAAAGGTTTTCGCACGACCCGCGGGTCGGCGGTTCAGATTTTGGCGGCGAGTTGCGCGGCCGCCGCGGCCGCGCCCAGTATCAAAACGTCCTTGTGGCGGTTTTTTGCGCCGCGGATCAGCGAAACGTCCGCTTTCGGCACGCCAAGTGCATGAGACAAGAGGCGTATGAGCCTTTCGTTCGCGGCGCCCTCGACGGGAGGCGCCGCGACCCTCACGAGGAGTCTTCCGTCGCGTACGCCGTCAATACACTCACGCGATGAGCGCGGCTGAATACGTATGCGCAGCACGCAGTCGCTTCCGCGAATCTCCAACCAGTTCGCGACCTTGGCGTGCTTGGTTGATGTGTCGTGCATGGCGCGGTTCAGCTTTGCGGGGCGCACCGGCTCCACGGATCGCGCCGGCCGCGTCTCACACGTGCAGCAGGATCAGCAGCGCCTGGATCAGGATGCAGACCCACAGCGGTGACAGATCGATACCGGCGATCGCCGGAATCAGACGCCGAAAGGGCCGCAGCACCGGCTCGCACAGCGAGGCCAGGATGGACTGCAGGGGCGAGTAACCGCCCGGGGCCACCAGGCTGAGCAGCGCATAGAGAACGATGGCGTAGAAATAGGTCCACAGCAGGGTCCGCACGATCTCGAGTGCGACCGCGTGCAGCCACACCCAGGGGCCGACAGAGCCCAGGCCCTCGAGTGCGAACACCACGGCCACTTCGAACGCGGCAACCAGAATGACCGCCACCACCGAGGCGGAGTCAACCTTGCCGATCGGCGGCAGCACGCGCCGCAGCGGCAGGATCAGCGGATTGGTCAGGCGCACGATCGCCTGGCAGAGCGGATTGCGGAAATCCGCGCGCGAGAGCTGTAGCAGCAGTCGCGCCAGGACCACGAACAGCGCCAGCGAGAGCAGCGTTTCGATGATGTAGATGAGGGCGCTCATGACGGTCTCGGCAGGCCGGATCAGGCGGGATGGAACTGTTCGGCGAGCTCCCGGCTGCGCGCTGCCGCCGCCTGCACCGCGCGCGCGACGATCCGGTCGAGGCCCGCGGCCTCGAAGACGCGCAGCGCCGCCTCGGTCGTGCCGCCCTTGGAGGTGACTTCGGCGCGCAGCTGCGCCAGCTCGGCGATACCGCTGTGCGCGAGCACCCCCGCCCCATGCAGCGTCGCCACGCTCAGCGTGCGCGCCGCCGGCGCGGGCAGTCCCAGCTCGGTGCCGGCCTGCGCCAGCAACTCGGCGAGCAGGAAGAAATACGCCGGCCCGCTGCCGGAGAGCGCGGTGACCACATCGAGCGCCTCCTCGCTGTCGAGCCGGACCACCTCGCCCACGGAGCGCATGATCCGCTCGGCGAGTTCCACGTGCGCCGGGCTGATGTGCGCGGGCGCATAGAGCCCCGTGACCCCCGCACCCACCAGGGCCGGGCGGTTGGGCATGGCGCGCATCACCGGCACCTGCGGACCGCACCAGTGCCGCAAGGCCGCGACGCGCACGCCCGCGGCCACCGAGAGCACGAGGGGGCGTTTGCGGGCGAGTTCGCCGGCGAGCGGGCCGAGCACCTCGGCGACATTCTGGGGCTTCACGGCGAGCACGACCATGCTCGCGCCGCGCACGGCGGCGGTGTTGTCGGCTGCCGCCGTCAGGCCGAATTCGCGCTGCAGCGCCTCCCGGGCCGCCGGCTCGCGCTCGCCGACCGTCAGGCGCTCGGGGCGCATGCCCTGGCGCAGCAGGCCGCCGATCAGGGCGCGGCCCATGTTGCCACCGCCGAGCACCGCCAGAGCGAGATGATTCATAGGCCTGCGATTGTAGCGGCTGGCGCGCGCCGGCGCGCTGCGTTCATGCCGGCAGGCTGCGCGGGCCGAACAGCGCCGTGCCGATGCGCACCACGGTGGAGCCCTCGAGGATGGCGCTCTCGAAGTCTGCGCTCATGCCCATCGAGAGCGTATCGAGCCCGGCGCCCTGCGCGTTCAACGCCTCGCGCAGCTCACGCAGCCGGGCGAACCAGGCGCGCTGGCGCTCAGGATCGCGCTCGGCCGGCGGGATGCACATCAGCCCGCGCAGGCGCAGCCGCGGTAGCGCACCCAGCGCCTCGGCGAGCTGCGGCAGCTGCGCGGGCGCCACGCCAGCCTTGCTCGCCTCGCCGGCGAGGTTGACCTGGATACAAACATTGAGGGGCGGGGCGTGCACGGGCCGCTGCGCCGAGAGACGCTCGGCGATGTGCAGCCGCTCGAGGCCATGAACCCACTGAAAGCGCTCGGCAATCGGGCGCGTCTTGTTGGCCTGCAGGCGGCCGATGAAGTGCCAGGTGAGTGCCAGCCCCGCGAGCGCCTCGAGCTTGCCGAGCGCCTCATTGAGGTAGCTTTCGCCGAACTCAGTGAGGCCGGCGGCGGCCGCCGCGCGCACCGAATCGGCGGGCTGGGCCTTGGACACGGCCAGAAGTGTGATGTCGGCCACATTTCGCCCCGCGCGCGCGGCCGCTGCGGCGATCCGCGCGCGCACCTCGTGCACGCGTTCCGCCAAATTCTGCGAAGCCCTTATCATATGTATGGCTGAACCCCTCCGTTATACTGCACCGACCGGTCAGGCGCAGGATGCGCTCGACCCGACTCCGATCGGAGACCCGATGGTCGATATCGCGCAATTGCTGGCCTTCGCCGTCAAGAACAACGCCTCGGACCTGCACCTGTCCGCCGGGGTGCCGCCCATGATCCGCGTCGACGGCGACATGAAGCGGATCAATATGCCACCGCTGGCGCACAAGGAAGTGCACAGCATGGTGTATGACATCATGAACGACAAGCAGCGCAAGGCCTTCGAGGAGTTCTTCGAGACCGATTTCTCGTTCGAGATCCCCAAGCTCGCGCGTTTTCGCGTCAATGCCTTCAATCAGAATCGCGGCGCCGGGGCGGTGTTCCGCACGATTCCCTCGGACGTCCAGTCGCTCGATGACCTGAATGCGCCGAAGATCTTCCGCGACCTGTGCATGCTGCCGCGCGGCCTGGTGCTGGTGACCGGCCCCACGGGCTCGGGCAAATCGACCACCCTCGCCGCGATGGTCAATCACTGCAACGACAACCGCCCGGACCAC
>JAKCEJ010000213.1 GCA_021838065.1 Pseudomonadota bacterium | reverse complement strand
GTCCGTGGGCGCGCCGGGGCTACGTCGATCACCGCGTCGCCGACACCACCTCGGTGCTAGCGTTCATCGAGACCCGCTTCGGTCTGCACCCGCTGCAAAAGCGCGACGCCCAGGCGTACAACCTGCTCGACGGGCTCGCCTTCTCCGGCGCACCGCGCGAGCCGCGATTCACCTGAGCGAGCGGCGCTGGGGCATTGCCCGCCGCAGCCGCGCGCTTGCCGCGCAGCGCCGCTACGTCCACTCGAGCACGGCGTAGGAGCGCGTCGGAAGCTCGAGCCGGGTACGCCGGCCGCGCGTGACCGGCACGTCGAGGCGCTGCGGATGCACGCGCGCGGCGCGCTGAAGCTGTGGGTCGCATCCAGATCCTCGCCCGTGAGCCCATAGGCGGCGCCGACCCGCGCGGGCGCCGCAAGGGCGGCATAGGCGCTCTGGGCACACGAAGCGGCGGCGGGAAGATGAAAACACCCTGGCGGGCGCCCTGTCGTTCCGGATCGGCCGGCTCTCGCGGCGCCACGGACGATGGTTCAGCCTGATAGCGCTATCATGCGCCCGAGTATTCCGGGTGGCCGCTTGAGCGTCAAGGGTGCGCCGGTTTTGAATCACCGCGCGGCGGGCGCGGCGCCCATGAAGAATTCGTAACCGCGCCGCCCCGGTGCCCCCCTTATCATGCGCGCCGTGCACACCGACGGTTCCATGCGCCGCCTGCTCGCCGTTTTACTGCTTGTCCTGGCGCTCGCCGGCTGCCACAGCCGCACCGGGCGCTCCAAGCCCGTGGGACTGCTCGCCACCGCCGCCTCGAGCACCCCGCCGCCGATGGCGATCACGCTCGCGCCCAAGATCAATCAGGCCGATTTCCTGCGCTACGACCGGACGCTCGCCTCGAGCGCCCTCGGCGGCCGCAAGCCGGCCACGCGCGGGGAAGTGCTGACCACGCACTATCTGATCGCCCAGCTGAAGGCCATGGGCATCGCACCCGGGTACCGCGGCCGGTGGCTGCAACCCGTGCCGGTGGTCTCCACGCGGCTGCTCAACACCGGCGCGCGGCTTATTGTGCAGCTGCCGGGCGGGACGCAGACCTTCGCCTACGGCACGGACATGCTCGCCGCCACGCAGCAGGCGCGAGCGCGCGTGAACATCGCGCAAGCGCCCGTGGTGTTCGTCGGCTACGGGATCGACGCGCCCACGCGGCAGTGGAACGATTATCAGGGTCTCGACGTGCGCGGCAAGATCGTCATCGTGCTCGCGAACGACCCGGGCGAGGCGGGCAATCCCGACTCCCCCCTCAGCCGCTACGGCCTCGCGCGCTACAAGTTCGAGCAGGCGGCACGGATGGGAGCAGCCGGCTGCTTCATCATCCACGCAGGGCTCGCCTCGGACCGCACCTGGAGCGCACTGCGCAATGCCAGCACCGGCGCCGCGCAGAGCCTGCCGGCCAATGTGGCGCCGGGCCCCCGGCTCGCCGTGGCCGGCTGGCTGCGGCATGCGGCCGCCGAGCGGCTCTTCAGCGCCGCGGGCCTCGACCTCGATGAGCTGACCCGGCAGGCCGCGCAGCCGCAGTTCAAGGCAGTGACGCTCCCGGGCAGCGCCTCGATCCGCCTCGACAGCGCTGTGGAATACGGCTGGACCGACAACGTGCTCGGCTGGATCCGCGGCACCACTCACCCGCAGCAAGTGGTGCTCTACAGCGCCCACTGGGACGGGCTCGGCACGATCCGCGGCCCCGGCGGGCGGCCAGAGCTCCTGCCGGGCGCCATCGACAATGCCAGCGGCGTCGCGGCGCTGCTCGAGATCGCCGACTCCTTCGCGCACCGCAAGAGCCGGCCGCTGCGCAGCGTCCTGTTCCTGCTGCCGACGCTCGGGCAGGCCGGGCAGCTCGGCTCGCGCTACTACGTGCAGCACCCGGTGTTTCCGCTCAATCAGACGGTCGCCGACATCAACATCGACCTGTGGCCCATCCTCGGCCGCGCGCGCGACATGTCGGTCTACGGCACGGCGCAGTCGGCGCTCGACAGCGAGCTGGCGCAGCTGCTCTCGCTGCAGGGCCGCACCCTCACCCGCGATCCGGCGCCCGCCACTGGACTCTTTTACCGCTCCGACCAGTACAGCTTTGCCCGCGCCGGCGTGCCCTCGCTGCTCGCCACGCCCGGCTTTGACCTGGTGAGCGGCGGGCGCGAAGCGGGCGAGGCACAGTGGCGCAGCTACCTGATGGAGCGCCTCGATACGCCCCAGGACGCCTTCGATCCGCATTGGGACTTGAGCGGCACGCTCGAGGACATCCAGACGCTCTACCTGCTTGGGCGCGACCTTGCCGACGGCACGCAATGGCCGGACTGGGCGCCCGACAGCCCATACCGCGCCCGGCGCGACGCGATGATGAAAAACGTGCCGGGCGCCCTGCCGACCGTCGAGAGCGCCTCAGCCCCCTAACAAGGCGTCGGCCACATCGCGCCCGGCTTCGATTCCGCTCGCGCACGCGAGGGTTGGAGTCAACGGCCGCGCCCACGCGAGCGGCACCGTCTCTTGGATCGTCAGCCTCAGCGCCTGTGGCCCCTGCCGCTCGGCGCACACCGCGAGCGTGTAGTGCCCGCGCAGCGTGAACTGCGCGAGCGCCCAGCGCGCCGCTTCGTCGACGAACAGACCCGTGAAGGACAGCTGCACCGAGGCGGGCTCGTTGAACTCGAAGGCGACACCGCGCAGCGGCAACCGCAGACCCACGCCGCGCGCCTTGAGATACGACTCCTTCAGCGTCCACAGCTCGAAGAATCGCCGCCGCCGCGCCTCGGCGGGCAGAGTGGCCAGCGCCTCGCGCTCCTGCGGCGCGAAGTACCGCTCGAGCGCCGCGGTGTCGGTGCGCCGGCTGGTGTCCTCCACATCGACGCCGAGCGAGCGCCCGGTGGCAACGGCGAGCACCACCAGATCGCCGCTGTGCGCGATGTTGAATTCGATCGGCGGCAGCGGCTGCGGCGCCACGATGCGCGGGCGGCCGTTGGCGTCGGCGCCGAACGCCCACGCCTCGGGGGGAACGGGCACATGGCGTGACAGCACGGTGCGCACCAGCGCCCGCGCGGCCAGATCCCGCCTGCGGTCGGCGGGCACGCGCAGCCGCCCCTGGCGCTCGCGCTCGGGCGCATCGAGCAGCGCGAGATAGTCCTCCCACCGCCGCGCGGCGTCGATGTCCTCGAGCCAGGCGCACCACAATTCGATGCGCTGCGGATCGAGCGGCCGGCTCATACCCGGCTCCCGCGGCGGGTGGCGCAGCGCGGCGGCATCGCGCTCAGCCTCCTGCGGCGCGCGCATCCTGCGCGCGCCCCTTCCACTGGCCGCCGCGGCCCGAGGCGTAGCGCAGGGCCGAGTGCAGCGTCGCGCCGGCGTAAAAGAGCGCCACGGCCGGCAGCAGCAGCGCGTAGGCGGGCGCGAGCCGGTAGAAGCGCACCATCGGCAGATAGGCGAGCGTCATCAGCCCCCAGGCAAGCCCTCCGAGCGCCATGCACAGCGGCTCACCGCTCGCGAGCAGCAGCGGCGGGGCCACGTAGGTCACGGCGAGCCCGGCGAGCGAAGCGGCCAGCAGAGCCCAGGAGTGATGCAGCTGATTGAACGCGGTGCGCGAGATCATCGCGCCGATCTCGGCGAACGAGCCGTACACCCGCAGGCTGCGCGTGCCGCTGGCGAGGCCGAGCCACAGCGACCCGCCGCTCGCCTTGACCCGTGCGGCGAGCGCGCAGTCATCGATGATCTCGCCGCGGATCGCCTCGAGCCCGCCGGCGCGCGCGAGCGCCGCCGGGCGGATCAGGATGCACCCGCCCGCCGCCCCCGCGGTGCGCGCGGCGCTGCTGGCGATCCAGCGCGGCGGGTAGAGCTTGAAGAAGAAGAACACGAATGCCGGGATCAGACAGCGCTCCGCCCAAGTCGCGCTCGAGAGCCGCACCATCACCGACACCAGATCACGCCGCTGCCGCTCGGCCTGAGAGGCCAGCGCCGCCACTGAATCGCGGGCATGCTCGATGTCCGCGTCGGTGAAGAGCAGGAAGTCCGGCCCGAGCCGCTCGGCGGCGGCCACGCCCTGCGCCATCGCCCAGAGCTTGCCGCTCCAGCCCGGCGCGAGCGGCGCGCCCGCGAGCACCGTGAGCCGGCCCTCGCTGCCTGCGGCCGCAGCAGCCCGCCGCGCCTCCCCGGCCGTGTCGTCTGTGCTGCCGTCGTCCACTACGATCACCTGCAACTCGCCGTCCCAGCGCTGCTCGAGCAGCGAGCGCACCGCGCGGCCGATGTGCTCAGCCTCATTGCGCGCCGGCACGATCGCCACGATGCGCCCGCCCGCCGGGCCGGCGGCCGCGGGCAAGGTGCGTGGCCGCCAGAATCGGCCGCGCGCGAGCAGCAGATACAGCCAGATGGCGAGCGGCACGGCGGCCGCCAGGCACGGATCGGTCATCGGCGCCCGCCCGCGGGGCCGGACCCGTAGGCAGTCCGGTACGAATCAGAAATGATCACTATAATCCGCGGTTCCATCGGTGGTCCGAGGCCACCGCGCCGCTCGCGCTACGCGGGACGGGCGGCGGCGCACGGTGGCTCCATGCACGGGTAGGATCGAGGCCGCGGCCCGATGGCGCGGGAACAACGCTGATTGACCTAATAAAAAAGACGGGCATCGCAGGCAAGCATATCCCAGGGCGCCGGCTCGTGGCAGCAGTGGTGCTCGGGGCCACCCTCGGATCGGGCGGCGCGGCGCTCGCGGGCAGCGCGCCCGCGCCGCGCCCGCAGAGCGCGACGAAGCCGGCGCCGAGCAGACACAAGCAGTCCGTGCCGGTGCACAAGCAGCGGATCAACTGGCTCAATCCCACCACCTGGCCGGTGCTGCCGGTGCCGGAGATCGCCGTCGGGCCCAACAGCGGCACCACGGTCGGGATCATCCCCACCATCCTGCACACCAACGCCTCGAACCAGATCACGCGCATCATCGCCCCGGACATCACCCACAACCCCTACTTCGGCCTGGGCGTGGATGCGCGCATCTTCGAGTACCCCTCGCTCAATACCGAGTGGTCGGTCGTCGCCGGCATGCAGCAGCGGGTGCAGAGCTACTTCGATGCGCTGTGGGAGACCGGCCTGCTGCGTCAGTCGCGCTGGTCGGTGAGCCTCGAGGCCGACTACGACCGCAGCGGCACGCCGCGCTTCTACGGCTTCGGCAACAATTCGCTGCGCATCAACCAGACCAACTACACCCGTCAGCAGATGTGGGTGCGCGCCAAGTTCGGCTGGAACATCACCCACGCCTGGCAGCTCGAATACACCTTCGAGGCGCGCAAGGTGAAGGTCACCGCCGGGAGCCTGCCGCACATCCCCTCGATCACCCGGCGGTTCGTCGATCTGCTCGGGATCGGCACCACCCACGAACTGCTCGACCGCCTCTCGCTGATCTATGACACGCGCAACAACATCGTCATCCCGACGAGCGGCATGGACGTGGTGGCCTACGGCGGGATCGCGAGCCGCAACGTGTCGATCGACGATTCGCTGTTCACCGAAGCC
>JAKCEJ010000004.1 GCA_021838065.1 Pseudomonadota bacterium | reverse complement strand
GCCCAGAACAATGCCGGTGCGCAGAAGACCGTCAACCAGGAGGCCACCACCGCACGCAGCAACGCCACCGGCGTGAACCTCGACCAGCAGGCCGCGGACATGCTGCGTTACCAGCAGGCCTATCAGGCCATGGCGCAGGTGATTTCCATGTCGAACCAGATGTTCACCTCTCTCATTCAAGCCGTCGGGTGATGCCGTGACGATCTCCACCCTGTCGTTCCAGACCAACGCCGTCGATCAGATGGACGCGCTGCAGCAGGCGATGTCCAAGACCCAGACGGAGCTCTCGACGGGCAAGCAAATCCAGACGGCCGCGGACAACCCGGTGGGCATGTCGCAGGTCGTGCAGCTCAGTACGCAGCTGTCGGCCTCCCAGCAATATGTCACCAACGGCAACCTCGCCTCTGCGAGCCTGAATCTCGAAACCCAGGCGCTCAGCGACGCAACCAATACGCTGCAGAGCGCGCGCAGCCTCATCGTCGAGGCCAACAATGCCTCGATCAGCCCAAGTCAGCGCCAGGACATCGCCACACAGCTGCAGCAGCTCGAGCAGCAACTGATCGGCATTGGCAACCGCCAGGATGCACAAGGCAATTTCCTCTTCAGCGGCTACGCCGCCGGCACACAGCCGTTCGTCCAGAACGGCGCTTCGGTGAGCTATGCCGGCGCGAACGAGGTGAGCCAGGTGCAGCTGAGCGCCGAGCAGAGCATCTCAACCGGCGATGCCGGCAATGCCGTCTTCATGAACATCCCTGCCGGTAATGGAACCTTCACGACCGCCGCAGCGGCCACCAATACCGGCACCGCCTCAATCGGGCCCGGAACGGTGACCGATCCGTCCGCCTGGGCACCGCCGGCGACTTATACAATCTCCTTCAATAGCTCGACCAGCCAGTACACGGTCACCAACAGCGGCGGCGCGACGGTCGCCACCGGCACGTATACGGCGAGCACTGGCGGGACATTCTCGATTGCTTTCAATGGGATACAGCTGTCCTTCAGCGGCGTGCCAGCGAACGGCGACCAGTTCACTGTGGCGCCCGCGGGGACCGCGAGCGTGTTTGCGACCATCGGGGGCGCGATCACGACCCTCGATAACCCGACCCTCAACTCCGCGCAGCTCGCCACGCAGCTCAACGGTGCCCTCGAACAGATCGACGGCGCCATCAGTCACATCAGTCAAGTTCAGGCGTCCGTCGGCGGCCGCGTCAACGCCGTCACAGCGGCACAAAGCACCGCCCAGAGCCAGCAGACCGACTACCAGACATCGATTTCACAGATTTCGGACACCAACTACGCGGCCGCCACCACCCAGCTCTCGACCGAGGAGCTGGCCCTGCAGGCCGCCCAGTCCTCCTACGCCTCGATGATGACCCTCACGCTCTTCAAGTACATCTGAACGGCCCCTCGACCGCCCCGCACCAGCAGGCACCGACTGTGACCGAGCGCGCACTTTCTTCACCCGGATTCCAGTGCATTCAAGTTCGTCCGGGCCGGTCCGATAACGCTCCTGAACGGGATGCGCATGCAATCAGAGCCTCCCGCCAGCGCGACGGACGGGTGTCCGGCGCCTGACAGAGCACTCAGGAGCACTAGACCATGTCACTCGTCCTCAATACGAACATCGACTCACTCATCGCGCAGAACAGCCTGACCACGTCCGGCAGCCAGCTGACGACCGCACTGCAGCAGCTGTCGTCCGGCCTGCGCATCAACACCGCCGCCAACGACGCTGCAGGCTACGCGATCGCCCAGGGCATGACCTCGCAGATCAACGGCCTGAACCAGGCGATCCACAACGCCAATGACGGCGTGTCGCTCGCCCAGACCGCCTCCGGCGCAATGAGCCAGATCGCCAACGACCTGCAGTCCATGCGCAGCCTCGCCGTGGAGTCGCTGAACGCCACGAACAGCTCACAGGATCGCGCTGACCTGAACGCGCAGTTCCAGCAGCTGATGAACGACATCAACAGCGTTTCGTCCCAGACCCAGTTCAACGGCGTGAACCTGCTGGACGGCACGTTCCAGGGCGCGACCTTCCAGGTGGGCGCCAATGCCGGGCAGACAATCACCGTCGGCTCGATTTCCAACGCCAGCTCGTCCGCCATCGGCAATTACTACGGCGGTATGACGACTGCTGCCAACGAGACCGTCAAGACGGCGACCGGCGGGACCATCACCCCGACCGCAGCCGGCCTCAGCGGAACCTATAGCGCCACCAACCTCGCCGGGTCCAGCGATCTCGGTACTGCAGTGAGCGGCTCCTCGGTCACGCTCGCCGTGACTGTCGACGGCGCGACTTACGACACAAATGCCATCTCGCTGACCGGCACGGCCAGCACCGATCTCAAGAGCATTGCCGCCGGCATCAATCAGGCGCTGAGCTCGGCCGGCGGCCTGGTCGCGACCGTCAACAGCGCTGGTACGGGGATTCAGATCAGCGGCACCGCTCAGTCCGGCTACGGTCACGTCATCAATATCACGACGGCCAGCGCGACGGACGCGGCGGGCAACGCCATCGGCACGGGTGGAATACTGTCTACCGCGCAGCAGGGGACGATCACCACCGACCTCGGCGTCACGAGCTCGTACACCGTCGGCACGTACACGGCGAACGGGGCTTCAACCTCCTCGACGAGCTCGTCCGCCAGTTTCTTGAACCTCCTGAATGTAAACTCGGTCGACAACTCGAACCTGACGCTGATCTCCATCGATTTCGCGCTGCAGCAGATCGCTACCAGCAGCGCCGATCTCGGTGCGTACCAGAACCGGTTCCAGGCCGCGGTGACCGGCCTGCAGACCGATTCGACCAACCTGAGCGCCGCCAAGAGCACGATCGTGGATGCGAACTACGCCCAGGCGACTTCGAACCTGTCCAAGGCGCAGATCCTGCAGCAGGCGAGCACGGCGATGGTCGCTCAGGCGAACACCATCCCGCAGAACGTCCTGACGCTGCTGCAGAAGCTGCCGTAAGGACGCGGTTCCCGATGGAATGAGCTCGAGACCTGAAATGGACGCTCCCGGGGGCGGTCGCCGCAAGGCGCCGCCCTCGGGGCGCTTGTACCGGGGCGCACGCACAGCGTGCCTGAGGAGCAGGTGACATGTCCGGGTCGATCGTTTCGGTTGCGAGCAACTCGAGCGCTGGTGCCGCCGGCGGCTCGGTCATCGACGTCGCGAGCCTGGTCGCACAGCTGGTACAGGCCACCGAGGCCCCGCAGCAGGCGCTTATCACTCAGAATACCCAGTCGGTCAGCACCGAGATCTCCGCAGTCGGCTCGCTAAAGAGCGCGCTGGCTCAGTTTCAATCGACGCTTTCGGCGATCGATACCCCCAGTGCATTCAACAGCTTGAGCGCCACCAGCAGTAACACGTCGGCGTTCACTGCGACCGCGACCTCCAGCGCCACTCTGGGCTCCTACAGCATCACCATAGGCCAGCTGGCCCAGGCACAGCAGCTGGTCTCGAACACCTTCTCCGGCGGCAGCTCGGCGACCGTCGGCACGGGCACGCTTAAGCTCACGCTCGGCGGCAGCAGCTTTAGCGTCACCATCGGCAGCAGCAATGACACTCTGTCCGGCATCGCTGCCGCGATCAATTCCGCAAGCGGCAACCCCGGCATCCAGGCGAGCATCGTCACCGGCACGACCGGCGCCCATCTGGTGCTCACCTCGACGCTGACTGGCGCATCGAACACCATCCAGGTCGCCGAGACCGACTCCGGCACGGGCTTGTCATCGCTGACCTATGGCAGCGGCAACACCGCCAATTACACCCAGGCAACGGCCGCACAGAATGCCACGCTCACCATAGCAGGAGTCGCCTACAGCAGCGCCAGCAATACTGTCACCAGTGCACTGAGCGGCGTAACGCTGAATCTACTCGCCCCGACGACGACTGCAGCGACACTATCGGTCGCCGACAACAACAGCGCGGTCCAGAGCAATCTTCAGGCATTCGTCGCGGGGTACAATACGCTACAGCAGACATTCAGCCAGCTGGGCGGGTACGACGCGACCACCAACTCCGCCGGACCACTCATGGGTAACGCAGCCCTGACCGGCGTGCAAAGCCAGATCAGCTCCATCCTCGACAGCTTCGTCAATACCGGTTCACCCACCTACAATTCGCTCGCCAGCGTCGGCATTACGGCCAACAGCGACGGCACGCTGAGCCTCAATAGCACGACCCTGTCCGCGGCACTGAGCACGAACTTCAGCGCCGTGAGCGCGCTGTTCAGCGGCAGCGGCGGCATCGCGGCGGCGCTCAATTCGCAGCTCACCGGCCAGCTCGCGAGCGGCGGGCCCATCGACTCCCTCAGCCAGAGCCTGGTGCAGCAGGAGAACGCACTGTCGCAGCAGAGCTCCCAGCTCTCGCAGCAGATGAGTGCGCTGTCGGCGAGCCTCACCGAGCAGTATTCGGCGTTAAACTCGCTGCTCTCCTCCCTGCAGAGCACCTCGTCCTATCTGACCCAGGCGTTCGCAACTCTTCCGCAGGTGCAGGCCACTTCGGCAGCCTGAGGAGCGGCGCTCAAGTTAGCCGTCGCCGGGCCGTTAAACTCGGCATGGAGACTGGGAGTCAGAGCCCGTGAGTGCGTTTTCACAGCAGTCCAAACTTGCCGCCTACCGCAGTGTCAGTGCGCACGGTGCGGTAGCCAACGCGGACCCGCATACGCTGGTCTTGACGCTGTTCGACGCCGTACTCGGGCGACTGACCGCGGCACGAGCGTGCATCGAGAGGGGCGACATCGTCCGCAAGGCCGGGCTTCTGCACAGCTCGGTGGTCCTGCTCGCGGAGCTGCGGGGAAGCCTGGACGTGCACAAGGGCGGAACGCTCGCGCAAAACCTGAGCGATCTGTATGAATACATGACCCGGCGCCTGGTGCACGCCAATGTGAACAACGATGCGGCGGCGGTCACCGAAGTGCTCGGTTTGCTCGGTGAGATTCGCTCTGCGTGGGCGGCAATCGGTCCGGAGGTGCGCTCCGAGGCCATCAACGCAGCGGTCGGCGGCGCAACCTGATCCGTCGGGCAGGCGCGTCGCCGCAGGGAAATGCGACATAATTCACGGCGGGCCTCGCGGGACGCCCACTAAGGTAGCGCCATGAGCAAAGGGCGCCGCACAGCCACGAAACGTATAGCCGCGCGATGCAGTCCCGTGCCCCCGGCATTGGATACCCTCAGGCAGGCACTGGGCCTCTTTCAGGCCGGCCAGGGGGCACAGGCAGAGCCGCTGTGCCGCACGTTCGTGCAGCACCATCCCGATCATCCCGACGCGCTGACGCTGCTTGGGGTCATTCTCGGGCAGTCGGGCCGCCCCGCCGAGGCGGCGGATCTGCTCGGCCGGGCTGCGACGCTGACTCCAAATGACGGCGTGGCCCACAACAACCACGGCAACGCCCTGAGAAGCCTGGGCAAGTATCTGAGCGCACTGGCGTGCTACGACCGCGCGCTGGCCCTGCGGCCCGACTACGCTGAGGCTTACTACAATCGGGGCGTCACGCTATATGACTTGGGCTCGAGTGACGAAGCTATCGCGAATTTCGATCGGGCCTTGGCTCTGCGTCCGCGGTGGGCCGCGGCCTGGAACAATCGGGGCACCGCACTCAGAGCGCTTGGGCGACTGCAGGAGGCGCTCTCGAGCTATGATCGCGCACTTAATCTGAATTCCAATCATGCCGAAGCGCACAACAATCGTGCGACCGTGTTGTGTGAACTGGAACGCTACGAAGAAGCCCTCTCCGAATGCGAGCAGGCGCTTGCTCTGCAACCGCGATACGCTCACGCACTCAACAACAGAGGCATCGTGCTTGGCAACCTCGGGCGCGTTGCTGAGGCACTTGAGAGCTATGAACTGGCGATCGCCATAAACACCGACGCTGAGACCTTCAACGGCCGCGGCGTCACTCTGCATTCTCTCGAGCGCTATCATGATGCGCTCGAGAGTTATGACCGGGCCCTTGCTCTTCGGCCAGAGTATGCCGCAGCTCACGCAAACCGCGCAGCCACGCTGCGCATGCTGCATCGTTTCACCCAGGCGCTTGCGGTCGTAGACCGGGCGCTCGCAATCAACCCACGGAACATGCAGGCGCACGTGATTCGAGGCTCCATCCTGCACGACCTGCGACGCTTTCCGGAGGCGCTGGCGAGCTTTGATCGAGCGCTGTCTTTGGGTAAATGCGATGCCGCCACTTACCGCAATCACGGCATGGTGTTGGCAGAATTAAAGTGTACCGAGGACGCGATCACAAGCTACGAGCATGCCCTTGAGCTGGAACCACACGCCGCATTCGTTGCAGGCACCTGCCGCAATGCACGCATGCAGTTGTGCGACTGGCGCGACTTCGAGCGCGACGTCGCTCACCTCACTGAGGGCGTAGAGCAGTCCGAGCCGCTTGTGACGCCGTTCGGAATACTCTCGTTGCTCGATTCACCCGCCGTGCAACTCAAGACCGCCGAGATCTTCGCTCGAGATTTCTGCACACCGCGCGTCGCTCTGGCGCCCCTGGCCCAATACCCGCGACACGATAGAATTCGCATTGGCTATTTCTCGGCCGACTTTCGCAATCACGCGGTCTCGATGCTTACGGCGGGATTGTTCGAGACTCACGATCGCTCGCGCTTCGAACTGAGCGGCTTCGCGCTTGGAACAGATGCTCGCGACGAGCTTCGCTCTCGTGTCGAGAGTTCCTTCGAGCGCTTCCTGGACGTGGGCGACCAATCCGACCACGAGATCGCCGAGCGGGCAAGAGCACTGCAGCTTGACATCGCAGTCGACCTTGGCGGGTACACTGAAAGCGCTCGGCCACGCATTCTGGCCCTGCGCTGTGCCCCCATTCAGGTCAGCTACATCGGCTATCTGGGCACGATGGGGGCGCCGTTCATGGACTACCTCATCGCCGATCCAGTCCTCGTGCCCCCTGCGAACCGGCAGCATTACCGCGAGAAACTCGCATACCTGCCAAGCTATCAGGCGAACGATTCCAAGCGACCGACGCCCCAGCGAGCCTTCAGTCGCGAGGAACTCGGACTACCTCCTGCGGGGTTCGTCTTCTGCTGCTTCAATGATAGCTACAAGATCACACCCGAGACGTTCTCAAGCTGGATGCGGATTCTCGCCGCCGTGCCGGACAGCGTGCTGTTCCTGCTCGGCGACCAGCCAACCGTGCAGCGCAATTTGCGCAATGAGGCGGTCGCACGCTCCGTCGCGCCCGAGCGACTGGTGTTCGGGACCCGGGTGGCTTATCAGGATTATCTGGCGCGGTATCGCGCCGCCGACCTATTCCTCGATACACTGCCCTATAACGCCGGGACCACGGCCAGTGACGCGTTGTGGGCAGGGCTACCCGTGCTCACCTGTCCCGGCGACGCCTTTGCCGCCCGGATGGCGGCCAGCGTGCTTACGGCCGCCGGATTACCCGAGCTCATCGCGCGCGACCGTGCGGATTACGAGCGAATAGCAATCGAACTGGCCACGCAAGCCGACCGGCTCGCATACCTTAGACGCAAACTCGCCGACAACCGTGCGACCGCACGGCTGTTCGATACCTGCGCCTTCACGCGCAGCCTCGAGTCTCTGTACGAGCGGATTTATCTGCGCCACCTTGCCGGGCTAGCGCCGGATCATCTCGAGCTCGAGTGAATCTCAGGAGAGCACCGGTCAATGCTGAATCCGACCCCACACAATGATTCCGAACGGCCGACGGCACCCGGCTTCCACCCGGAACTCATCATTCTGGAGGCCCTGCGGATCGCGCACAGCAGCACCGGCTCTGAGCATTATCGGGTCGTTCACGAACAGCTGCGCACGCGGATAGCTGCACGAATCAACGAAGGGGAGCACCGCGACAGCGCGGCATCGCCCGCCTTGGCGAAGCTCCCCGAGCGCCCGCCATCCGAGTCGCCTGCGCTTGGCGCGTCGGCCAACGCACTTGAATCGATGCCGATACGCGTGGTCTGCGCAACACGCGCGGACCGCCAGAGCTTCTATTCTACCGCGCCGCTTGGCCGGTCGCTGTCACTGCACCTGCCGCCGCATGTCGATGTGCGGCTATTCAGCCGCAATACCCGCAGTCTCTCCACCGTATATAACACGATCATCTCGGAGTCCGCGGAAGATAACGTCATTCTGTTGTTCATTCATGATGACGTCCACTTGTGCGACCACTTTTGGGCGCAACGATTGCGCGAGGGTTTGAGTGTCTTTGATGTTGTCGGATTGGCTGGCAGCTGCCGCCGGCACCCTGGACAGCCCGGCTGGGGGTTTACCGACGAGATGCTCACACCTGAGACGCGCGAGAACTGCAGCGGCGCGGTCGCTCACGGCACCGGCTTCCCTCCGAACAGCATCGATGTATTCGGGCCATCGCGCCGGAAAGTCGCGCTGCTCGATGGACTGTTCCTCGCGGCCCGCAGTGATACGCTGCGGCGCGCGGCTGTTCGCTTCGACGAGCGCTTCGACTTCCATTTCTATGATCTGGACTTCTGTAGACAAGTGGAGAAGGCCGGTCTCACGATGGGCACGTGGCCAATCTCTGTCGTGCACGAAAGCAAGGGCGGCTATCTGAAGGATGCGTGGCGCTTGGCCTATGCGCGCTATCTGGAAAAATGGGGACAGTGACTCGCTTCGAGTTCGCTCGCCTTGTACACCAGCATCGAGTCCCAGCGGCACCGATTGACCTATGAAATCACCTATACGATCGCTATCAGCGCCAATTTTCCGTATCGGGCGATCGAGAACCGCAGCGCTTGCACAAAGTCCTTCCTCGTGCAGCGGCGATCTTCCCGCCTCCGGTCGCAACACAAACGAAGGCAGCCCGAAGGATGCCCGCGAGTGGCGACACACCCAGGATTTGAAGCAGCAGTTCCCTGTCAAACATAACGGCACCCGGGTCGTTGCCACCCGTCGTCGGCAACGAGCAGCAAATCGTCCACGTCGTGCGACTGACGGCGTTCCTGCACACGCCACCGGCGGCACCCCTTCACGTCATCGAGAAACTCGGGATTATGGCGCTTTCGGAGTTCAGGTTCGGAGGCGCATGCAAGAATGGACTGACGCTCGCGGTCGCGATTCCTGTGCGCCGGCCGCACCGGGTGTCCCGCTGTTGTGCGGCGCAGAGCCGGATTTCGCTCGAGCTGTCCGGCGCCCTGTGGCCCAAGAGCGACCCGCTGGCCGAGCGTCAATCGCATGCGCTGGCGCACGCGCACATCGATCACTCGAACTCGTTGTGCGGCTGGAGAATCGAGAGCGCGCTCGTCAGGACCTTGCTCTCATTCGCCGAGCGGGGCCAGCCTCTCGACAGGAACGGCCTGAACGAGGCTTTCGATTCCTACCGTGCGCGCGAGCGCGTGGTCCGGGTCGCCTTCCATGAGGCTCGCGCTTGCATGGGCGCTCCAGTCGAGCGCACTAGCCCGAAATGACATAGAGACCCGATCAGATCCGCGCAGAGGAACAACACGTGCACCCTAGTGCGTTGCAGGCCGGACGGCTGTTCTTTGAGCTCTACTGCGGACCGCGGAACGTGTCGGTTCTTGATGTCGGATCCATGGACGTCAACGGCACGCTTCGCGGTTTCGCCGCGGCGGGCTGCCACTACGTCGGTGCGGATCTGGAGCCGGGTAACGGAGTCGACGTGGTGCTGGCAAGTGCGCATAAGCTGCCATTCGAGTCTGAGAGCTTCGATGCGGTCGTCTCGACTTCCTGCTTCGAGCATGACCGGTTCTTCTGGCTGACCTTTCTCGAGTGCATCCGGGTATTAAGAAAGGGCGGTTATTTCTACCTGAACGTCCCGAGCAATGGTGTCTATCACCGCTATCCCGTCGACTGCTGGCGCTTTTATCCGGACGCGGGTCTAGCGCTGGCTGAGTGGGCTCGACACCAAGGCCTTCAAGCAGAGGTAGTGGAATCGTTCCTTCTCAATCAGATCGACGATATATGGAACGACTTCGTGTGCGTATTCGAGCGCTGCGAACCGGGTCAGGGGCTCTCCCGCGGCGGTGCGAGCGGGGCCGGTCACATTCATCCGCACTTTAGCGCAGCAACCAACATCTGGGTGGCTGGCGCGCAGAACGTTCAGCGGTTTGCGTTCGAGCCGGAAGACATGCGCCGACTCGCCAAGCTGCCGCAGACGGGCGGCCAAACCTGACTTCGCGCGCCCGCGGGCTGATCAGCCGACGAAACGACGAGCATTCCTGAACAGCCGCATCCAGCCGCTGTACTCGCCGGCCCCATCGGGACGCCACGAGTTCTGCACATAGCGCACCGAGCGCTCCGGGTGCGGCATAGTGATAGTCACGCGGCCATCGGCACTGCTGAGCGCGGCAATGCCGGCTGGGGAGCCGTTGGGATTGTACGGATAGGTGGTCGCGACGTCGCGGTGGTGATCCACGTAGCGCACCGCGATCAACCCGCTTTTCAGGCAGGCCTCCTCGGCCACTTCGCTCGCGAATTCCGCCCTTCCCTCCCCGTGTGCCACGGCGATCGGCAGCGCGGAGCCCGCCATGCCCTCGAGCAGCACCGACGGTGAGCTGAGGATCTCAACCAGCGCCAAGCGTGACTCGTACTGCTCGCTGCGGTTGGTGACGAAGCGGGGCCAATGCTCGGTGCCTGGGATGATGCTCTTCAGCGCGGCAAACATCTGACAGCCGTTGCACACGCCGAGCGCGAACGTGTCGCCTCGCTCGAAAAAGGCCTGGAACTGCTCGCGCAGCGCGTCGTTGAAGAGTATCGACTTCGCCCAGCCCTCTCCGGCGCCAAGCACATCGCCATAGGAAAACCCGCCGCAAGCGGCCAATCCGGTGAACTCCTGCAAGCTGCGCCGGCCGCTGATCAGGTCCGTCATGTGCACATCGTACGGGGCAAATCCGGCGCGCTCGAAAATGGCCGCAGTCTCGTGGTGGCTGTTCACGCCCTGCTCACGTAGGACGGCAATGGCCGGGCGTGTGCCGCTTGCGATATAGGGCGCGGCGATATCCTCATCGGGCTTGAATTTCAGATCCACCGTCAGGCCCGGATCGTGCTCATCGGTCTGCGCCGCGTACTCCTCATCCGCGCACTGCGGATCGTCGCGCAGCCGGCGCATCTGCCAGGAGGTCTCCGACCAGGCCGCGCGCAGCTCGCGCCAGGGCTCATCGAGCACGCGCTCGCCGCCGCAGGCCACCTGCACGCGCCTGGCAGGCTGCGGGACGCCAAGGCGCACCGCACGGTTGCCGAGGCCGTGCCGCTGCAGAGCCGTGCGCAGCTCACCCTCATCGCGCGCGGCAATCTGCACCACGACCCCGGGCTCCTCGGCAAACAGCTGCGCAAGCGGCGCACCGCCTGCGGCGGGCAGGTCGATGTCCAGCCCGCAATGACCCGCGAACGCCATCTCGAGCAGCGTCACGATCAGGCCACCGTCTGAGCGGTCGTGATAGGCGAGCAGCAGATCCGCGCGCCGCAGTTCGGCCAGCGCCACCGCGAGGCTCGCTAGCGCCACCGGCTCATCGAGGTCCGCCGGCTCGCTGCCGAGCTCGCCGTACACCTGGGCGAGGGCCGACCCTCCGAGGCGGTGCCGGCCGAGATCGATCAGCCACAGCGATGTCGGCAAGTCGGTGCGCAGCACGGGTGTCAGCGTCCTGCGTACGTCACCGACCGGCGCAAATGCCGAGATGATCAGCGACACCGGCGCGACGACGGCCTTCTCGCCGCGCCCCTCCGACCAGCGCGTGCGCATGGACAGCGAGTCCTTGCCCACCGGGATGGCGATCCCAAGCGCGGGACACAGCTCGCGGCCGACCGTACGCACCGTCTCATAGAGCGCCGCGTCCTCGCCCGGCTCACCGCACGCAGCCATCCAATTGGCCGAGAGGCGGATCTCGCCCAGCCGCTCGATGTCCGCCGCGAGAATGTTGGTAATCGCCTCGGCCACTGCCAGTCGGCCCGAGGCGGGCGCATCGAGCACCGCCACCGGCGTGCGCTCGCCCATCGCCATCGCCTCACCGCGGTGACTGTCGTGATCGGCCATCGTGACCGCCACGTCGCTGACCGGCACCTGCCACGGCCCCACCAGCGGATCGCGGCTCACCAGGCCGCCGACGGTCCGATCACCGATGGTGATGAGGAAGGTTTTGTCGGCCACCGCCGGCAGCCGCAGGACACGATACAGCGCCTCGCGCACATCGATCGTTGTGATGTCGAACGGACGGCTCGCGGGCCTCAGGCTGCGCACCTCGCGAATCATCCGCGGCGGCTTGCCGAGCAGCACATCGAGCGGCATGTCCACCGGATCGCCGCCAAGGAGCGGGTCGTGCACGGTGAGCCGGCCGGTGTCGTCAAGTTCCCCGATGATCGCGAACGGACAGCGCTCGCGTTCGGCAATGGCACGGAACGCGGGCACATCGTCGGCGCTCACCACAACGACGTAGCGCTCCTGCGCCTCGTTGCACCACAGCTCGAGCGGCGAGAGGCCGGACTCGGCGCTCGGAATCGCACGCAGGTCTAGCCGCGCCCCGCGCTGGCTGTGCGCCACGGCCTCGGGCACGGCGTTGGACAGCCCGCCGGCGCCGACGTCGTGGATCAGAAGAATGGGATTCGCCTGCCCGAGCGCCCAGCAGCCGTCGATCACCTCTTGCGCGCGGCGCTGGATCTCGGCATTGCCGCGCTGCACGGAGGCAAAATCGAGCTCGGCGTGCGAGGCGCCGCTGCCGACCGAAGAGGCGGCGCCGCCGCCAAGACCGATCAGCATGGCCGGCCCGCCGAGCACGATCAACTGCGCGCCCGCGGGCACTTCGCTCTTCTCGACGTGCGCGCGGCGGACGTTGCCAAGACCGCCTGCGATCATGATCGGCTTGTGATAGCCGCGCACGCACTCGGGCGGATCGCCGGCACAGTGCTGCTCAAAGGTGCGGAAGTACCCGCAGATCGCCGGCCGGCCGAATTCGTTGTTGAAGGAGGCCGCGCCGATCGGCGCCTCGAGCATGATCGTGAGCGCCGAGGCGATGCGCTCGGGTCGGCCGAAGGGCCGCTCCCAGGGGCGAGTGTGGCCGGGGATGTGCAGGTTCGAGACCGAAAAGCCGGTCAGCCCCGCCTTGGGCTTCGCGCCGCGGCCGGTCGCGCCCTCATCGCGTATCTCCCCGCCCGAGCCGGTCGCAGCGCCCGGGAACGGCGAGATCGCGGTCGGATGGTTGTGAGTCTCCACCTTGATCAGAATATCGATGGGCTCGGCGCTGCGCCCATAGGCGCCGGTGCGCGGATCGGGGAAATAACGCATGCCCTGCGCCCCTTCGATCACGGCGGCGTTGTCGCGGTAGGCCGAGAGCACCCCTTCGGGATGGCGCTCGTGCGTGTAGCGGATCATCGCGAACAGCGACTCGGCGCGCTCGCGTCCGTCGATGACCCAACGCGCGTTGAAAATCTTGTGCCGGCAATGCTCGGAGTTCGCCTGCGCGAACATCATCAGCTCGGCGTCGGTGGGGTCGCGCCCGAGCTGTGCGAAGCTCTCGAGCAGGTATACCATCTCATCCGGCGAGAGAGCGAGGCCCATTTCCTGATTCGCCCGCTCGAGCGCCGCGCGGCCGTCGCGCAGCGCGACATGTCGCACCGGCCGCGGCGCAGCGTGCGCGAAGAGCCGTCCGACCTCAGCCGCATCGCACAGCGCCATTTCGGTCATGCGGTCGAAGAGCGCTGCAGACACACGCGCGAGCGCTTCGCTCCCAAGCGGCGTGGCAGCAACCACGCGATACTCGATGCCGCGCTCGATGCGCTGCACGGCCGTGAGCCCGCAGACCCGGGCGATGTCGCTCGCCTTGCTCGACCAGGGCGAGATCGTGCCCTCGCGCGGCACCACCAGCAGGCTCTGTCCGCCCGGCTCTCCGCGCGGGATGGTCGGACCGTAGGTGAGCAGCCGCTCAAGGCGCGAGCGCTCGGCCGGCTCGAGCGGCCGCTCGAGCGCCACGAAATGCACGAAGCGCGCCGCGAGCCCGGTGACCGCCGGCTGCAGCGCACGCACCTGCGCGAGCAACTTCTCGATGCGGAATCCGGACAGCGCCGCAGCGCCCGGCAGCCTCAGCACCCTCGGCCCGCTCATGACCCGGATTACTTCTTCTCGCCCGTGGGCGGGGAATACATCGGCATCGGAAACTGCGCGACGTTCGCGCCGCCCTCAAGCGTGGTGATCTTGCTCACGCCCTGCTTCTTGACCTCGTCAATGCGCAGCACCGAGTGCAGCGGCAGGAAGGTGCGTTTCACCCCGGCGAACTCGCTCTTGATGCGCTCCTCGGAGGGGTCGAGCACCACCGAGGAGCGCTCCCCGAAGACCAGGTCCTCGACCTCGATGAAACCGAACAGCTCGCCGTGGTCCACGTTGCGGGCATAGACTTCATAAACCTTGCCCTGATTGACGAACATTATGCGGAAAATGTGACTGGCTGCCATGGATCGGCGCACGCGCGCTGCTAATTTGGGGGGCGGACATTATAGGGGTATCGACGCCGGACGCCGCGGAATCCTCCGCCGCCGCTCGATACGGACACAATTGGCAGCACTGGCACCTCGAGTCTCATCACCATGACGCTTCGCCTGCGCGTCATCAGCGGACAGCGCCGCAAGCTCTCCGGGCGGGATACCGTCGAATTCGGCGCCGGCGGCGGCACGATCGGCCGGTCGGCCGACAACGACTGGGTCCTGCCCGATTCGCAGCGCTACATCTCAGCCCACCATGCGCGGATCCACTGTCGCGACGGGCGCTATTACCTGGAGGACATCAGCACCAACGGTGTGTACGTGAATGATGCCGCCGAACCCCTCGCCAAGCAGGGGCCGGACGCCCATCGGCTGCGCGACGGTGATGTGCTGCGCCTGGGGGATTACCAGATCGGCGTGTCGCTCGATGAGACGGCTGCGAGCGGCTCGGCGGCCCTGCTGCCCTCGCGCATTCTCGCCGTGCACCCGCTCGGGGCCGCCCAGACGGACATCGGCGCGGAGCTCGATCTGCAAGACCTGCTGAGCGCCGATTCCTCCAGCACCGGTGAGCTGCGCCCGGGCAATGCATTCGGGCTGGGCCGGGCAGCGCCGGCCGCCCGGCCGCTCGCCCCCGCTCCCACCCCCGCCCCCGCCCCCGCCGAGCAGAGCCCGGCGGCGCGCCCCCGGGGTTCAAGCGAGAACATAGACGAGACCGTGGCTCGGCGGCTCGCGAGCCTGGCGCGGGCCGCAGGCCGGGACGAGGCTGCAGCGGCGCAGGAGGGCTCGGACTGGCAGGCCTTCTGCCGCGGCGCCGGGCTCAAGCCCGAGCAGCTCGCGCCCCACGCGCAGGGACTGATGCACCTGGCGGGCCGGCTGCTGCGCGAAACGCTGGTCGGCCTGAAGGACTTGGAGCGCTCGCGGGGACAGATCCGAGACCGCTTCCGCATCGAGTCCCCGCCGCCCGAACCCGACCTGCCGCCCCTCGGACAGCTGACTGTCGAGGAACTGCTGCTTGCGCTGTGCAGTCAGCACGAGGCGCACACGCTCGATGCAGTGCGCTGGCTGCGCGAGCGCCACGACGAAATCAAGGCCCACGAGCAGGCCTTGGCGCAGGCGCTGCGGGCCGCATTCATCGAGTTCCTGGGCCGCCTGGACCCGGCCGAGCTCGAGGCCCGGTTCGAGCGGGGCCGGCACGGCAAGGCGGACACCGCCCAGTACTGGGCATTCTTCACCACCTTCTACCGCAACCTGCTCGACCGGCCGGCGGACCACCTGCCGCCGACCTTTGTCGAAGCCTTTGCCGCCGCATACAAGGAGTCCCTGCGTCCGCAGACACTCGATATGCCGCGCTCCATCCAGCCCAAACCCGCGCGCTCGGCGTAGCCATCAGTTCTGGTCGCGGCCGCGGCCGCCTCAGCGCCGCGGCTCGCGCCAGATCGAATGCAGATCCCAGAGGTCCATGTGCTCGACCCGCGAGCGGCTCGTGCGCACCGAGACCGTATACGCCCCGCCGCCCGGGAACATCCTCTGCGCGACTGCCAGCTCACCGTGATCGACGAAGGCCTCCACCGAGGACCGGTCGATGATCAGGTCCAGCTCGACCGTTCCGCTCGTGCCCGCCAGCGACGTCGCCTGATGCGAATCAAACACCTTCGAGAAGCGGTAGCGCCCCACTCGGCGCACCCAGAACCGCCGGCCGGCCGCCTCATAGCCGAGCTTCACCGCGCGTCCGTCGCGCGAGCCGATGGTGAGCACGAACGCGCCGCCGCGTGCGACCCGGATGAGCGCGCGAATCTCATGCGCCCTGCCTCGGGCGCCCACCGCGAGCAACCGGCGCCCGTGCGGGGCCGCGAAAGCGGCGAGCCGCCGCGCAGCGCCGCGCAGTTGCGCCAGTTGGGCAATGGGCCGCTGCATCAGGTGATAAACGCCGTGCTGCAGCCGCAGCGACAGTCGGCGTGGGAATGCCATTGCGCCGCGCCACGGCGAGGTCGGCGCATTCTGGGCGTAGAGCCAGTTGTCCATCCAGCCCATCGTGACGACCTGAGACCGACCGGCCGGCAGGTCCGACCAGGAGGCGCTGGCGTAATAATCCTCGCCGAGATCTAACGGCTGCGCACGCAGGCTCGAGGCCTGGAACGTCCGGCCGTTGAATCGGCCGATGAAGGCCTGTCCGCCGCCACCGGTGTCCGGCCGCTGCCGCTGGACATCCACTTTGAGCACCCAGCGGCTCTCGCCCGGACGGTTCACGACCGGCAGCTCAAACAGGTCCGGGCACTCCCACACGCCGCTCACGTCGCCAGCCGGACCGAAGTCCCCCGTGTGCGTCCAGCTCTTCAGATTCACCGAGGTGTAGAACGAAATCCGCCGAGCCGCCGCGCGCGAGACCACCATGACCCACTCGCCTCGCGCGGCGTACCAGAATACCTTCGGATCGCGGAAGTTTTTCAGGCCGATGTTGAGAACCGGATTGCCCGCGTACTTGCGCCAGCGCAGGCCGCCATCGGTACTGTAGGCAAGATTCTGGGTCTGGGGGCCGCGGCCGCTGCGCGGCGCGGCCGTGTAGATGGCCACGAGCGGCGGCCGCCCGTGCACGCCGAAGCCGCTGGTATCTCGCCAATCGACCACCGCGCTGCCGGAGAAGATCATGAAGCGCCGGCCTTCGGGAATCGCCACCGGGAGCCTCTGCCAGTGCAGCAGGTCGCGGCTGCGGGCGTGACCCCAGCTCATGTGGCCCCAGCGCGAGCCGTACGGGTTGTATTGGAAGAACAGGTTATACCAGCCGTCAAAATAGACCAGCCCGTTCGGATCGTTCATCCAATGGCGGGCGGGCGAGAAATGAACCTGCGGGCGGTAAAGCTGGTTGTACGCCGGCGGCGGCGCAGCGCCGGCGGGCGCAACTGCGCCGAACAGGGCGACCGCGAGCACCCACGCCAGCCGGCGCCGCGCACGCACGCTGCCCGGCCGCGATGCGATCTGCCGCTCAGGAGCGCGCGAGGGCATTTTGCATCTCCTCCAGAGGCACCCGGCGCGTCTCGGGAAAAAACAGCGTGACCACCACCAACTGAACCACCATGACGGCCGCGAAGAACACGAACGGCAGCCCTTTGGAGTAGGCGGCTGCGACCGGGAAAAGTGTCGCGATGAGCGCATCCATGCACCAGTGCGTGGAGGCGCCGAGCCCCTGCCCGCGGGCACGGACCTCCGTGGGGAAGATCTCCGCGATGTAGACCCAGATGACCGCACCCTGCGAGAACGCGAACGAGGCGATGAACAGCACCAACATCCACAGCAGCCAGCCCTGGTGCGTGCCCGAGAGCTCGATATACGCGGTGGCCGCAAGTGAGACGATGAGGCCGACCGAGCCGACCCTGAGCAGCGAGCGGCGCCCGAAGCGATCAATCACGGCCAGCGCCAGCAGCGTGAACAGCAGGTTGGTCGCGCCGATGACGACCGCCTGCCCCGCGGCGGACACCCGGCCGAAGCCGGCGGCCGTGAAGATGTCGTTGAGGTAGTAGAGGATGGCGTTGATGCCCGAGAGTTGATTGAAGGCCGCGATCCCCATCGCGAGCAGCATCGGCTTGGCGTGGTGCCGCCATGACAGCCGCGCCAGAGCGCCGTCTGGCGCGCCCTGCGTGCGGGCGTAACTGTCCAGCTCACCGGCGACATCACCGACACCGATGCGTTCGAGGACGCTCGCCGCCTCGGCGCCGCGGCCCCGGACCGCGAGCCAGCGCGGACTGTTTGGTATGGTGAACAGCTGCGCGCCGAGCAGCGCCGCCGGGAGGGCCGCGACGGCGAACTTCCAGCGCCACGCATCCGCTCCGAGCGACAACGTGCCGATGAGGTAGTTGCTGAGGTAGGCGACGAGGATCCCAAAGACGATGTTGAGCTGGAATACCCCGACCATCGCGCCGCGGCGCTCCGCCGGAGCGATCTCCGCCAGATACGTCGGTGCGAGCACCGTCGAGGCGCCGATCGCGAGCCCGCCGAGCACTCTCGAGGCGATCAGCAGCGCGAGGGTGGGTGCTGTGAAGCTGCCGAGCGCAGAGAGCAGATACATCCCGGCGATGGCCCCCAGGCAGTTGCGCGCGCCGTAGCGGTCACCCGGGGAGCCGGCGAGCAGCGCCCCGGCGAGCGTGCCCCAGAGCGCGCTCGATACGGTCCAGCCGAGCCCCGCGGGCGAGAGATGGAAGGCCACCGACAGGCCGTGCGTGGTCCCGGCGATGACTGCCGTGTCAAATCCGAACAGCAATCCGGCGAGACCGCCGACGAAGACGCCCCTGGCCAGAACGGCGTTCACCGGTACCCCCGCGACCAGTCGTATTGGGTCACTCGCGAGAGGATCAGCAGCCCGACTCGTCCCGCGCGCATACGCCCCCCCCTTGCCCGCCGTGATCGGGCGGATCATACCCGCTCGGCCCCTGCGGCTCGATGAGCGCCTCGGCCAGCAAAAAGGCGCCGGCGACGCCGGCGCGATCGCCGAGCTGGGGCGGCGTGATCAGCCGCTCGAAGCCACCGACGCGCGCCTCGATCGGCAGGTAGCCGGCGAGCTCGCGCCGTGCGGCCGCGCGGATATGCGGCAGCACCCGCCCATCGCTCATCACCCCCCCGCCGAACACGATGCGCTCGCTCGCGAGCATGAGCGCCACGGTCGCGGCCAGCTGTCCGAGATACCCGCCGATGATCTCGGGCCCGGCGTGCCCGGCCGGCAGGGCGCTCATCGCAGCGCCCCAGCGGGCGACGATGGCCGGGCCGCTCGAGAGCCCCTCCAGACAATCGCCATGAAACGGGCAGACGCCGCCGAAGGCCGTATCGCGCGGATCGCGGCGCACGCGGATGTGGCCCATCTCGGGGTGCAGCGCGCCGCGGATCGAGCGGCCCCGCTCCACGGCCCCGCCGCCGATGCCCGTGCCCACGGTTATGTAGGTGAGTGAGTGCGCCCCCTGGCCGGCGCCGAGGCGCGCCTCGGCAAGCGCCGCGGCGTTGACGTCGGTATCGAGCGCGATCGGGCAACCGAACCGCGCCAGCGGCGCCACCATCGAAACACCGCTCCAGCCGGGCTTCGGCGTGGCGAGCAGCGTGCCCCAGGTCGGCGAGCCGGGCGTGACGTCGATCGGACCAAATGAGGCAAGGCCGATGGCCTGAAAACGACCCGCCGCGGCGTCGATGCGCGCGAAAAACGCGCTGACGGCCTCGAGCGTCGCCTGCGGCTCCGTGGTCGGGATCACCGCCCGGTACTGCTGCGGCACGTCCAGGGCGCCGTAGCCGGCGGCGCAGACGATTTTGGTGCCGCCAGCCTCGATGGCTCCATACAGTGCTCGCGCGCCCATCCATCCCCCAGCAAGCGCGCCCCAGTCGGACGCCCCAAATGAGAGCATAGCGCGCCGCAGGAGCGGGATGGGCAATCGGAACGGCGCCGCCGGGTAGGGCCCGCCGGTCGGCTGCTGTGACTCACGCCTCGAGCAGCAGCTTCGGCAGCCGCTGCGAGTCCTCGCGCTTGAGACTCTCAAGCACCGCTTCGAACGGCTCGGGCTTGCCGAACGCGTAGCCCTGCGCGTAATCGACGCCCAGCTCCGCGATGTGCTCGGCGATCGCCTCGCTCTCGACGAACTCCGCGACCGTGTCGATGGAGAAGCCGCGCGCCAGCTCGACGATGCCGCGCACCGTCGCCTCCGAGCGCGGGTTGGTGAGGATATCGCGCACGAACGAGCCGTCGATCTTGACGCGGGAGATCGGCAAGGCGTTGAGGTAAGTCAGCGAGTTCGCCCCGGTGCCGAAATCATCGAGCGCGAAGCGGCAGTGCCACGGCGCCAGACGCCGGATCATCTCCTCGGCGCGCGCCAGACTGCTCACCGCGGCCTGCTCGGTGATCTCGAAGGTGATGGTTCCCGGCGGCAGCTGCGCAGTGCGCAGCTCCTCGCCGAGCTGACGGGTGAATTCCTCGTCACCGATCGACTGCCCCGAGAGATTGATCGAAATGCCTACGCCGCTCGCCTCAAGCACGCTGCGCTGGACCGCGAGCATCTGCAGCGTCCTGCGCACGACCCATCGGTCGATCGCGGGCAGCAGCTGATAGCGGTTCGCCACCCCCACCAGGGCGCCCGGCGGCAGCACCCCCTCGGCCGGGTCGTTCAGCCGCACCAGGATCTCGTAGCTGTCGGGCCGCTTCGGGTCGTGCAGCGGTACGATCCGCTGGGCGTACAGCAGCAGCTGATCGGCTTTCAGCGCCGTGCGCAGCTGTCCCACCATCACGGCATCGACATGCCGGCGCAGCATGGTGCCGTCGTCGCAGGTGTCGACCTTGAGACGGTTGCGGCCGCGCTTCTTGGCGGTCTTGCACGCCAGCTCAGCGGCCGCGAGGGCCCGCGCGAGCCCCTGCGGCAGCGCTAGCAGCGCCGCGACGCCACAGCTGACCGACACGTCGATGGGACTGTCCACCGGTCCGATGGCGAGGCCGCCGATCCGTTCCTGCAACCGCTGCGCCAGAGCCGCGGCGTCGGGTGTATCCGTGCACGGCAGCAGCACTGCAAAGCGATCCGCCGCGATGCGCGCGCCGAGCGCGCCGTCAGGCAGGTGCGGCGGCGCGAGTACGTCGGCCACTCGCACCAGCAGCTCGTTACCGATCTCGAAGCCGTACAGCTCGTTGACGACATGCATCTGATCGACGTCCAGATACAGGACGCTGTGCGATCCGTCGCACGAGTCCCGCGCGAGGCGTCCGTACATCTGCTCGAGCCCCTCGCGGGTGTAGAGGCCGGTCAACCCATCGAAGTGGGAGTCGACCAGAGACGATGCGAGCCGGCCGAGATCGCCGGCCAACACCAGGTGGCGCTGGCGGTAATCGGCCGCCTCCGCCGGCCGGAAGAACGCGAGCACGCCGGCCGCCGGGCCGGCATTGCCGGCGATCGGCGCAAGCAGGATCTTGCAGTGCGGCGCCGCCGTCAGGCCGCGGCCGTTGAGCACCAGCGGGCGGCGCTTCTGACGGACCCAGGCGCTCATCTGCGCGCGGGACCGCCGCCACAGCTCGGCATATTCCTCGGCGCCGGCAGCATCGCCGCGCTGCTGCAGGCACAGATGCTTGTCGGGCACGTAGAGCACGCCGAACGCGCTGCGCATGCGCACCGTCGCCGCCTCGAGCAGCTCGTGCAGGAACTGCTGGCCGCCGTCGGTGCGCTGTACCGAAGCGGCCAGCTCGAGCAGCCACTGCAGATCGCCGCCGCGCTCGGTGAGCTGGCGCATCGCGCTCTGGCGGGCCCGGTCCTCCTCGAGGTGCCGGCGCAGGCACTCGAGCAGCGGGCGCAGCGGCGCCGCGAGGTCCGGCGCTTCGGCCACCGACCCGCAGGCGCATTCGAGCGCCAGAGCCCCGAGCAGCTCACCGTCGGCCGATTCGAACGGCAGCACGATTGACAGCCGCCCGTCACGGAATTCGCTGTACGGTGCGCGGGGAGCCTCAGCCTCGAGCCACCCGAGCGCTTGAACGCGCGCGGCGGTCGGCGCCCCCTGCGCAGTGCCCTGGGCCTCGAGCACGCCGAGAGCCCCATCGAGCAGGCATACACCATCGAGCTCCCCGACGACGGTTTGCGCCCATTGCGTATAGGCGTGGAACGCGCCCTCAACGGGGCCGCGCTCGGGCGGGGGTGGTGCGAGCTCCTGCAGCATGAGGGGCATCGTAGCCAAGGTTCGTATGCCGGGTTATCGACTCGGTCTCGATTGACCGTGAGAGACCGCCGGTCCCATTTCCCGGTCCTGTGACTGACTTCACACCGCGCGCCCGCAGCGCCTCATCCGGCGGCCGCGGCCAGCTCCCGGTCGAAAGCCTCGATCGGCACCGGCCGCCCGAAGAGGTATCCCTGGTACTGGTCGCAGCCGTGGCTGACCAGCGTGTCCCATTGCCACTGCGTCTCGACACCCTCGGCAATGACTTGCAGATCGAGGCTGCGCGCCATCTGCACGATCGTGTGCACCAGCGTCTCACCGCCGGGGTGCGCCATCCCGGTCACGAAGCTGCGGTCGATCTTCAACACGCTGATGGGCAGCTGCCTGAGGTAGGACAGCGAGGAGTAACCAATGCCGAAATCGTCGATCGCGAAGGTGATCCCGAGTCGGCGCAGCGCATGGATCTTGGGGACCACCGCGCCCATGTCCTGGATGGGCAGCCCCTCGGTGATCTCGAGCTCGAGCAGGCTCGGATCGATTCCGGAGCGCTCGACGATCCCGCTCACCTCATCGACGAAACCGTCGGCGGCGAGCTGCCTGGGACTGATGTTCACCGCCACGATCAGGCGGCGCGCGGGACTCGCGCGGCGCGACCACTCCTTGAGTTGCCCGCAGGCGCGCTCGAGCGCCCAGCGGCCGATGTCGTGAATGAGGCCGATCTCCTCGGCCGCCGGCACCAGCTCCAGAGGCGAGACGACGCCGCGCTGCGGATCGTGCCAGCGCAGCAGCGCCTCGGCGCCGAGCGTGGCGCCGCGCACGTCGACGCGCCGCTGGAAATACAGCTGCAGCTGATCGGTGCTGAACTCGTGCCGCAGACGCGACTCGAGGCGCGAGCGCCGCTCGAGCGAGAGCTGCATCGACGGGCAGAAGAGACGCACCGCGTTGCGTCCGGCATCCTTGGCCGCATGCAGCGCCACATCGGCACGCTTGAGCAGCTCGTTGAAACCGGCGCTGCTGCGCCCGCCCCAGGGCGCGATGCCGATGCTCGCCGAGCAGGAC
>JAKCEJ010000212.1 GCA_021838065.1 Pseudomonadota bacterium | reverse complement strand
GCCGATCGCGGCGGCGTGCGGCTGCTTCGTGCCCATGATCTCGGGGCGGGGCCTCGGACACACCGGCGGGACCCTCGATAAGCTCGATGCCATCCCCGGCTACCGCTCGATGCCCGACGTGCAGGCGTTCCGCCGGGTGGTCGCATCGGTCGGCTGCGCCATCATCGGCCAGACGGACGATCTGGCGCCGGCCGACCGGCGCCTGTACGCCATCCGCGATGTCACGGCGACCGTGGAGTCCATCCCGCTGATCACCGCCTCGATCCTCTCCAAGAAGATCGCCGCCGGGCTCGATTCGCTGGTCATGGATGTCAAGACGGGCTCGGGCGCGTTCATGGAGTCGATGGACGAGGCGCGGGCGCTGGCGCGCAGCATCATCGGGGTCGCCGCAACGACCGGGCTGAACACTCACGCCGTCATCACCGACATGTCCCAGGCGCTCGGGTGGAACGTCGGCAATGCGCTCGAGATCGCCGAGTCGCTCGCGTTCCTCACCGGCAGTGCGCAGGAGCCACGCCTGGCGGAGGTCGTCTTCGCGCTGGTGTCCGAGATGCTGGTCATGGGCAAGCTCGCCAGCAGCCACGCCGAGGCGCGTAAGCGGGCGGAGGCGGCGGTGCGCTCCGGAGAGGCCGCGGAGCGGTTCGCGCGAATGGTGGCGGCACTCGGCGGGCCGGACGATCTGCTGACGCGCTTCCCACAGTATCTGCCACGGGCCCCGCTCATCGAGCCCATCTGGCCGGCTGCCGAGGGTTATGTGTCAAGCGTGGATGCCCGGGCCGTCGGCAACCTGTTGGTCGCACTCGGCGGCGGCCGGCGGGTCGCGGGCGAGAAGCTCGATCTGGCGGTGGGCTTCAGCGATGTGGCGGGAATCGGTGCGCGGGTCGGCAAGGGCAGGCCGCTCGCCATGGTGCATGCGCGCTCGCCCGAGCAGGTGGAGCGCGCGGCCGAGGCGCTGCGCGCGGCGATGGCGCTGTCCGATCAGCCGTGCGCCGCGCCGCCGGTGGTCCACGAAATTCTGGTGACGACCTGAGCGGTCGCCGCGCCCGCCATGGCATTTTCCACCCGAGAGCGCGCGAGACCTGATAAGGCGTGTGCCTCGCGCGGGACGGGTGATGGAGGCTGATGCCGTGAGTGACGAAGCCGCACAGCTGTGGAATCGCGACCTGGCGCCGACGCCGCCCCAACAGCGCACCTGGCGCTGGTACCACTACGCGGCGCTGTGGCTCGGCATGGTGATGTGCGTGCCCGCGTACACACTGGCCGCGGGGCTCGTGGGCGGTGGCATGTCAGCGTACCAGGCCATCGTGACGGTGACGCTCGGCAACCTCATCGTCCTGATCCCCATGCTGCTCATCGGTCACGCCGGCGCGAAGTACGGCATTCCCTACGCGGTCCTGGTGCGCTGCTCGTTCGGGACGACCGGCGGGCGCTTTCCGGCCGTGCTGCGGGCGCTCGTGGCCTGCGGTTGGTACGGCATCCAGAGCTGGTTCGGCGGGCTGATGATCTACACGCTGATCACGGTGCTCATCGGCCATCCCCTGGGCGGCGCCGAGCTGCCGCTGCTCGGCGTCAGCCTGTGGCAGCTGGCGTGCTTCGCGGTGTTCTGGCTGCTGCAGTTCTACTTCATCGTGCACGGCATCGAGTCGATCCGGCGCCTCGAGACCTTCACCGCTCCGATCAAGGTCGTGATCTGCCTCATGCTGCTGATCTGGGCCTATGACAAGGCGGGCGGCTTCGGTCCGATCGTGCATACGCCCTCGCAGTTCGCGCCGGGCGGTGCCCGCAGCGGGCAGTTCTATAAGGTGTTCTGGCCCTCGCTCACCGCCATGGTTGGGTTCTGGTCGACGCTGGCGCTGAACATCCCGGACTTCACCCGCTTCGCGCGCAGCCAGCGCGACCAGGTCATCGGGCAGGCGATCGGCCTGCCCGCGCCCATGGGGCTGCTCGCGGCGCTGGCGGTGTTCGTCACCTCGGCGACGGTGGTCATCTACCACAAGGCGATCTGGGATCCGGTCTCCCTCGCCGGGCGCATGAGCGGCGCGGCGGTGCTGCTGGCCCTGCTTGTGCTGCTGGTGGACACGATCAGCGTGAATCTCGCGGCCAATCTGGTCGGACCGGCGTTCGATTTCTCGGCGCTGTGGCCACAGCGCGTCAGCTACAGAACGGGCGGCTATATCACCGCCATCGTGGCGGCGGCGATCATGCCGTGGAAGATCCTCTCGAGCACCCACGGCTACATCCTCACCTGGCTCGTCGGCTACTCGGCGCTGCTCGGGGCGGTGGCGGGCATCCTGATCGTGGATTACTACCACATCCGCCGGCGCGTGATCGATGTGCCGTCGCTGTACCGTGAGGCGCAGAGCCGCTACTACTACTGGGGCGGCTGGAACCCCATCGCGGTGGGCGCCTTCCTGATCGGCGTGCTGCCGTGCCTGCCGGGCTTTCTGCACGCCTCGCTGCCGCTCGCCTTCCCGCATCCGGGCGAGCTGTTCAGGCACGTGTACCGTTACGCCTGGTTCGTCGCGCTCGGCCTCTCGGCGGCGGCCTATGCCGCCGGCATGCAGCTCGCCGCGCGGCGCGCGCAGGTTCCGGCCCCGGAATATCTGCGGCAGGCTTGATGCGCCCGATGAGGTCGAGTCCGGCGAGCTCCCCGTGCGTCCCGATGCGCGCGCAGCGCGCGGCGCACACGTTTTTTTGCAGCGTTTCGCGCTTTGCGGGCCGGCGCGGGCGGCCGCACATAATTGACCAAATGGTCAAAAGTAGGCATGCTTCGAACCTGTCTCTGCATCGCGGGAGAGTGCAATGAGTGAGCCGCATCGAGCGGACATCCGCCCGGGCCGTCTGGCACCGCAGACGTATGCCGCTCACTTCGCCGATCACGTTGCGCCGCTCACCGAGGCGCAGGCGCTGCTCGAGGCGAACCGCTGTCTGTACTGCTTCGATGCGCCGTGCATGCAGGCCTGCCCGACCCGCATCGATGTTCCCTCGTTCATCCGGCGCATTGCCGAGGGCAATGCGCGCGGCGCGGCCGAGTCGATCCTCGAGTCCAATCCGCTCGGCGGCTCCTGCGCGCGCGATTGCCCCACCGAGGTGCTTTGCGAGCAGGTCTGCGTGCGCCATACCCAGCAGGGCCAGCCAGTCGCGATCGGCCGGCTGCAGCGTTTCGCGGTCGATGCGCTCATGGCGAGCGCCGCGCCGCAGATCTTCACGCGCGCCCCTGCGAGCGGCCGGCGCGTGGCGGTGGTCGGAGCCGGACCGGCGGGCCTCGCCTGCGCGCATGCGCTCGCCCGCGCAGGGCATGACGTCGCGCTGTTCGATGCGAAGCCCAAGGCGGGCGGTCTCAACGAATACGGCGTCGCCGCCTACAAGGTCGCCGGCGGCTTCGCGCAGCGTGAGGTCGAGTGGCTGCTCGCGATCGGCGGCATCACGCTGCACAGCGGCTGGCGCCTCGCGAGCGCCGCGCAGCTCGAGGCGCTGCGCCGCGAATACGATGCCGTGTTCCTCGGGGTGGGTCTTGCCAGCACCCAGCAGCTGGGTGTCCCCGGCGAGGCGCTCGAGGGCGTCCTCGATGCGGTGCAGTTCATCGGCACGCTGCGCCAGGCCGAGGATCTCGGCACGCTGCCCGTGGGGCGGCGCGTGCTCGTCATCGGCGGCGGGATGACCGCGATCGATGCGGGCGTGCAGTCGAAGCTGCTCGGCGCCGAAAGCGTCACCATCGTCTACCGCCGCGGGCCGCAGCACATGCGCGCCTCACGCCACGAGCAGGAGCTGGCGCTGACCCAGGGGGTCGGCATTCTTCACTGGCTTGCGCCCGTGGAGGTGCTCGGCGAGGGCGGCAGCGCTCGCGCCGTGCGCTTCGCGCGCCAGCGGCTCGAGGGCGAGCGGCTCGCGCCGGGCGGCGAGGAAATCGTGCTCGAGACCGACATGATCCTCAAGGCGATCGGGCAGCGGCTCGACGGGCGAGTGCTCGCCGAGTGCGGGCTCGCGCTGCGCGACGGCCGAATCGCGGCCGATGAGGCGGGCCGCACCAGCATCGCGAACGTCTGGGCCGGCGGGGACTGCATCGCCGGGGGGCAGGATCTGACGGTCGAGGCGGTGGCCCACGGTCTGCGCGCCGCGCGCGCGATCGACCGGCAGCTGCGCGGCAGGCGCAGCCGCCCCGAGCAGTGATGCGGAGAGTTCCATGGCCCGATTAGACATCGACTTCTGCGGCATCCGCAGCCCGAACCCGTTCTGGCTGGCCTCCGCGCCGCCGACCGACAAGGCCTACAACGTCGAGCGCGCCTTCGAGGCCGGTTGGGGCGGGGTGGTGTGGAAGACTCTGGCGGAGGCCGGCCCGCCGGTGGTCAACGTGAACGGCCCGCGCTACGGCGCGCTGCTCGCCGTGGACCGCAGCCTGATCGGCTTCAACAACATCGAGCTCATCACGGACCGCGAGCTCGAGACCAACCTCGCGGAGATCGCCGCGGTCAAGCGCCGCTGGCCGGACCGCGCCGTGCTCGTGTCCGTCATGGTGCCGTGCCGGGAGGAGTCGTGGAAGGCGATCCTGCCGCGCGTGGAGGACACCGGCTGCGACGGCCTCGAGCTGAACTTCGGCTGCCCGCACGGCATGAGCGAGCGGGGCATGGGCTCGGCGGTCGGCCAGGTACCCGAGTACATTCAGATGGTGACCGCCTGGTGCAAGCGCTACACGCGCCTGCCCGTGATCGTCAAGCTGACGCCCAACGTCACCGACATCCGCTTCCCGGCGCGCGCGGCCAAGGCCGGCGGGGCCGATGCGGTCTCTCTCATTAATACCGTCAACTCCATCATGGGCGTCGATCCGGACACCCTGCGGATGAGTCCCGAGGTCGGCGGCAAGGGCACGCACGGCGGCTATTGCGGTCCTGCGGTGCGGCCGATCGCGCTGCACATGGTGACGGAGATCGCCCGCGATCCCGAGACCGCGGGGCTGCCGATCTCCGGGATCGGCGGCATCGGCAGCTGGCGCGATGCGCTCGAGTTCATCGCCCTCGGCGCCGGCTCCGTGCAGGTGTGCACCGCGGCGATGGTGTTCGGCTTCAAGATCGTCCAGGAGATGGTGAGCGGGCTCGCGGCCTACCTCGATGCCAAGGGCCTGGCGAGCGTCGAGGCGCTGCGCGGCCGGGCGCTGCCGAGCGTGACGGAGTGGCGCTACCTGGATCTCAATCGCGTCTCCAAGGCCGTGATCCATCAGGATCTGTGCATTCAATGCGGGCGCTGTCACATCGCCTGCGAGGACACCGCGCACCAGGCGATCACGGCGCAGCGCGACGGACGGCGCCACTTCGAGGTGAAGGAAGAGGAGTGCGTGGGCTGCAACCTCTGTGTCAACGTCTGCCCGGTGCCGGGGTGCATCACGCTGCGCGAGCTGGCGCCGGGGGAGATCGACCGGCGCACGGGCCAGGCGGTGAGCGGCACCGCACTCGATTGGACACAACATCCGAACAATCCGCTGCGGAGCGGCGCCTGATGGCCGCCGCGAGGCCCCCGCCGCGACCGCGCCGCTTCGTGGTGCGATCGCGCGCGAAGCGGGCCGGCGCGGTGGCCACGCTGCGCGAGGCCGCAC
>JAKCEJ010000211.1 GCA_021838065.1 Pseudomonadota bacterium | reverse complement strand
TCGAACTGCAATCCGATTCGGATGCGCCCGCTCAAGTGACCGTGCAGTACGGCGAGTCCGAGGCCGAGGCGCTGATGCAGCCATACCTCGGTGTGGACCCGGTCTATCTGCCGCCGCATGGGACCGCATACGGACCGAAGAGCGCATTCCGCTACGCCGTCATCCGCTTCACCGGCGGGCGCTCGACCCCATTCCGGACGATTCGTCTCGATGGCATCGCGGCTCCGGTGACATACCAGGGGTCGTTCGAGTCCTCCGATCCGCTGCTCAACAGAATGTGGGCCATCGGCGCCTACACGGCGCACCTGTGCATGCAGGATGACATCTGGGATGCGCCCAAGCGGGACCGCAACCGGTGGATGGGCGATCTCGACGTCAGCGGGCGCACCATCGCCGACGTGTTCGGCGATCACTTCCTGATGCGCGACACGCTCAACCGCCTGCTCGGCCCAGAGCCCATCACGCAGCATGTGAACGGCATTCCCGGCTACTCGGCGTTCTGGGTGACCGGGGAGCGTGAGTATTATCTGCATACCGGCTCGCTGCAGCAGCTGCGCAGCGTGCACACGCGCCTCGTGCAGCTGCTTCGGTACATGGAGAAGGATCTCGACCGCCGCGACCTGTTCTCCGACCTGACGCACGCCTGGCCGTTCGTCGACTGGGCGCCGGGCATGAGCGGCTACACCGCACAGACGCGCATGGCGACTCAGTTCGAATACTATGCGGCGTTCAAGGACGGCGCCTATCTGCTGGGCGTGCTGCACGATGAGAAGAACGCGGCACGCATGGCGAGCGAAGCGAGCGCGCTCAAGGCCGCGGCGCAGAAGTACATGCGGGATGCGCACGGCACGTTCGGGGACCGCTGGCAACCCAATGCCTACGCCGTTCTCTCGGGCGTCGCGAACCAGGGTCAGTACGCGGCGATCTGGCGCCAAGTGCTTGCGCAGGCCGGCAATCCTGAATACAGCTCCTACGTGATTACGCCGTATTACAACTTCTACGTCGTCAGCGCGATGGCCAAGATGGGGCACCGGCGCGCGGCGCTGAACTGGATCCGCCGCTACTGGGGCGGCATGGTGCGCGAGGGCGCGACCAGTTTCTGGGAAGGCTACAGCCCGACCTGGTTCAAGGGCTTTCTCTTCCACGAGTCATTGCAGGCCGACAATGTGTCGGGTTTCAGCGTGAGCCTGGCGCACGGCTGGTCGAGCGGCGTCACGCCGTGGTTGATGAGCCAGGTGCTGGGAATCCGGCCGACCGCCGGCGGATTCGCGCGCGTTGACATCCGGCCGGACCTGATCGGCCTGAAGTGGGCGAAAGGGTCGGAACCGACGCCGCATGGGCTGCTGCGCGTCGCAATCCGCAATGCGCACGGCTACATCACGACGATCCATCTGCCCGCGCAGGTCGAGGCGCGGGTGTCTGTGCCGCTTCCCGCTCCCGGGGCACGGGTGATGGTCAACGGCAGGCCTAGGGCGAGCCAGCCTGCCGACGGCGGCAAGCGCGCCATCGTGATGCTGAAGGGAGCGGGCCGATACGTCGTGACCAGCCGTTAGGGCTCCTCGGGAGCCCCCGCTCAGCGCCGCTGCGAGCCAACGCGCGAGCGCGCCTTGGCGTTGCCGGGCGCTCGCCGCTCCTGCGGCGCGGCGGGGTGCCGGCCCGTCCAGCCGAGATCCTCGCTGATGCGCTGCGCGGTGTTGAGCACATCCCGGCTCAGCGCGTGCATACGCTGGTCGCTCATGTACTGCGCAGCGCTCGAGACACTGATCGCTGCGATGGTGCGTCCGGCGACGTCGCGGATCGGCGCGGCGATGCAGCGGATCTGATCCTCGTTCTCTTCCAGATCGAACGCGTATCCGACGCGCACGTAACGGTGCATGCGCTCGAGCCAATCCTGCAGGCTCATCTCGCTGCGCCGCCCGACGCGCTCGGTGCGAAACAGCTCCACCCAGGCATCCTCGTCGAGATCGAGGATCAGCGCCTTGCCGAGCCCGGTGGAGCTCACCGGCTGCAGCTCGCCGATCCGCGAGCTGATATTGATGCGGCGCTTGCCCGGCACCTTGTCGAGGTACAGCACATGGCCGTGGTCGAGCACGCCGAGGTGCACGGTGTCCTCGGTGAGCAGCGCCAGGCGCTCCAGATGCGGCGCCGCCACGCGCGGCAGATCGAGCTCATCTCGCACCCGGAAGCCGAGCTCGAGCAGCTTCGGGCCGAGGCTGTAGCCGCTGTGCGGCACGAACGACAGATAGCGCCGGTCGGTCAGCGCCGAGGCCAGGCGGTGCGTGGTGCTGCGCGTCAGGCCGAGCCGCGCCGCCAGGTCGCCAAGCTTGATCGGGCCCTCGGCGACGACGTCGATCACGTCGAGCCCGCGCAGCAGCGTCTGGCTGCCAAGGCGGGCGCGCTGCGGCGCCTCACCGCGCGCGGCGAGGTGCTCGTCCCGGCCTGCGTGTCGCGTGCTTCTCATTATATGGTACCCGTATTAGTATGTGGGACAGGGGCCGCGGCCGCAACCACAGCGATCCGCGTCCCTTCCGTTCGCCCCCGACCTGAGACCCGACGCAGTACATGACGTTCCCGCTGATCCGCCAAGTGCGCGCCTTCGTCATCCGCGGCGGTGGCGCCGATTACCACGACCAGGCCGGCGCTCACTGGATAGACGATCACATCGCGACGCCCATGAGCCGCTATCCGCAGTATCGCCAGAGCCGGCGCAGCTTCGGCATTAACGTGCTCGGCACGCTGGTGGTCGAAATCGAAGCGGCCGACGGCACCATCGGATTCGCGGTGACTACGGGCGGGGAGCCGGCCGCCTACATCGTCGAGCATCATCTCGCGCGCTTTCTCGAGGGCCGCGATCCGGCGTGCGTGGAACAGATCTGGGATCAGATGTATTTCGCGACCCAGTACTACGGGCGCAAGGGCCTGGTCGTGAACGCCATCTCCGGCGTCGACCTCGCGCTGTGGGATCTGCTCGGGCGCCTGCGTCGCGAGCCGGTCTATCAGCTGCTCGGCGGCAAGGTCCGCGACGAGCTCATCTTCTATGCGACCGGCTCGCGGCCGGATCTGGCCGAGAAGCTCGGGTTCATCGGCGGCAAGCTGCCGCTGCATCACGGTCCGGCCGAAGGCGAAGAAGGTCTGCGGCGCAATCTCGAGGCCCTCGGCGAGATGCGCAGCCGCGTGGGCCGCGACTTCTGGCTCATGCTCGACTGCTGGATGAGCCTCGATCTTCCCTATGCGGTCAGGCTGGCGCATGGCGCGCAGGCGCACGGCTTGAAATGGATCGAGGAGGCGCTATCGCCCGATGACTACTGGGGTTACGCACAGCTGAAGCGTAGCACGCCGCCCGGGATGTTGGTGACTACCGGGGAGCACGAAGCGACCCGCTGGGGATTCCGCATGCTGCTCGAGATGGACTGCTGCGACATCATCCAGCCCGACGTCGGCTGGTGCGGCGGACTCACGGAATTGCAGAAGATCGCCGCGCTCGCCGACAGCCACGGCGCATTGGTGATCCCGCACGGCTCGAGCGTCTACAGCTATCACTTCGTCATTACGCGCCACAACAGCCCCTTCGCGGAATTCCTCATGATGGCGCCCGAGGCCGACCGCGTCGTGCCCATGTTCCACCCGCAGCTGATCGGCGAGCCGGTGCCCGTCAACGGGCGGCTGAAGCTTCCCGACACGCCGGGCTTCGGCGTCGAACTCAACCGCGGCCTGCCGCTGCACCGTCCGTATCCGCGCTGAGCCATCCGCCCCGTCTTCCCCCGATTCACGTTGCGGCAGTAAATCGATCGATACCCCATGAAATTGTTGCGCTACGGCCCCGCCGGCCATGAACAGCCCGGACTCATCGACGGGCACGGCACCCTCCGCTCACTGGCCGGTCAGATCCCGGACCTCGACGCCACGCATCTCGCGCCGGCGAGTCTCGCGCGCCTGGCCGCAATCGATCCTGCGAGCCTGCCTGCCGTCGCGGGCAGCCCGCGCCTCGGCGTGCCCGTCGCCGGCACGCGCAAATTCCTCGCCATCGGCCTGAACTACGCCGACCACGCCGCCGAATCTAACCTGCCGATCCCCACCGAGCCGGTGGTGTTTACCAAGGCCGTCAGCTGTCTGCAGGGCCCGAACGACGAGGTCATGCTGCCGAAGGATTCCCGCAAGAGCGACTGGGAGGTCGAGCTCGGTGTCGTGATCGGAACTACGGCCCGCTACGTCGAGGAGCGCGACGCGCTGGAATACGTCGCCGGCTACGTCGTGGTCAACGATCTGTCCGAGCGTGAATACCAGATCGAGCGCGGCGGCACCTGGGACAAGGGCAAGGGCTGCGACACCTTCGGGCCGGTCGGCCCGTGGCTCGTGACGCGCGATGAAGTCGGCAACGTACAGAACCTCGACATGTGGCTCGAGGTCAATGGCGAGCGCAAGCAGACGGGCAACACCCGCACCATGATCTTCGCAGTCGCGACCCTGGTGAGCTACGTCAGCCGCTTCATGACCCTGGAGCCCGGCGACATCATCACCACGGGCACGCCGCCCGGCGTCGGCATGGGGCAAAAACCCGCGCCGGTGTATCTCGCGCCCGGGGACCGCATCCGGCTCGGCATCGAGAAGCTCGGCGAACAGAGCCAGACCGTGCATGCCTGGCGGCGGCGTTGAGGAGGACGGGGACATGACTGTGTACTCGGGACGATTCCAGCATCGGGCCGCAGTGATCACCGGCGGCGGCTCGGGCGTCGGGCGCGAGGCGGCGATGCGCATCGCTGCCGAGGGCGGCAAGGTGTGCCTCTGGGACTGGGACGAGAAAGCCCTGAGCACGGCGGCGCTGGCCATTCCCGGCGCGCAAACCGCCAAGGTGGACGTGGCGGACGCCGAACAAGTGTCCCGCGCGGCCGAGCGAGCCTTCGGAGACTTCGGGCGCATCGACGTGCTCATCGCGAGCGCCGGCATCACCGGGCCCACCGCCACGCTGTGGGAGTATCCCCCGCAGGAGTGGCGGCGCGTCATCGACGTCGATCTGATCGGCGTCTTCAACTCCTGCCGGGCCATCGTGCCGTATATGCTGACGAACGGCTACGGGCGGATCGTCAACATCGCCTCGGTCGCGGGCAAGGAGGGCAATCCGAACGCCTCGGCCTACTCGGCCGCCAAGGCCGCAGTCATCGGTCTCACCAAGTCCCTCGGCAAGGAGCTCGCCCAGACGGGCGTGCGCGTCAACAGCGTGACGCCAGCGACGTTCAAGAGCCCGATTCTCGCGCAGCTGCCGCAGAGCCAGATCGACTACATGCGCTCGAAGATCCCCATGGGGCGGCTCGGGGAGGTCGAGGAGGTCGCCGCGCTGGTGTGCTGGCTCTCGAGCGAGGAGTGCTCCTTCTCCACGGCCGCCACATTCGACATCTCCGGCGGACGAACGACCTACTGATGCGCCTCCCCGCACGGACCTCTCCCTTCGCGATTTCCCCGCCGGGCTCCGGGCGGCCGCGCGCATTCCCGCGGAGACCGTCATGAGCGAACAGCTCACTCTCGTCGACGCCCACATGCACCTGTGGGACCTCAAGCGCATCCGTTACCCCTGGCTCACCCCGCCGCTGCCCGTGGGCATCACCGGCGA
>JAKCEJ010000210.1 GCA_021838065.1 Pseudomonadota bacterium | reverse complement strand
TCGGCCTGATGAAGGCGGTCGACAAGTTCGAATACCGCCGCGGCTACAAGTTCAGCACCTACGCCACCTGGTGGATCCGCCAGGCCATCACCCGCTCGATCGCCGACCAGGCCCGCACCATCCGCATTCCGGTGCACATGATCGAGACGATCAACAAGCTGAACCGCATCTCGCGGCAGATGCTGCAGGAGATGGGGCGCGAGCCGACGCCGGAGGAGCTCGCGGTGCGCATGGAGATGCCCGAGGACAAGGTGCGCAAGGTGCTGAAGATCGCCAAGGAGCCGATTTCCATGGAGACACCGATCGGCGACGACGAGGACTCGCACCTGGGCGATTTCATCGAGGACACCTCGGTGGCCTCGCCGATCGACCAGGCGACCATGGAATCGCTGCGCGAGACCACGCATGCGGTGCTGGCACAGCTCACCCCCCGGGAAGCGAAGGTGCTGCGCATGCGCTTCGGCATCGACATGAACACCGACCACACCCTTGAGGAGGTCGGCAAGCAGTTCGACGTCACCCGCGAGCGGATCCGGCAGATCGAGGCCAAGGCGCTGCGCAAGCTGCGCCATCCGAGCCGCAGCGAGCAGCTGCGCAGCTTCCTGATGGAAGACTGATTCGGCGGCAGCGAGCTGACGTGCCGGGCGCCCCCGCGCTCGGCGGACTGCCGGGTGGGCGCTTCATGACGGCGAGGGCAATGGGCCCAGGCCGGGCCGGCGCGTGATCGGGCGGGCGCGCGCTCGGCGCGGCTCGCCTAAATCCCGAGTTTCCCCAAGGCGTCGGTAAGCTGGCGCAGCAGCTCCGCCAGGGCCGGATGGTCGGCCTGGAACCGTACCGCCAGCGCCTCCAGGCGCGGCGCATGTCCGCTCACCGCACCGCCCTCGCTCGCCCCTTCCCCGAGCGCCCGGCCGATGTCCTGCACCAGCGCCCCCAGCAGCTTGCGCGATTCCTCGTCGATCGAGCCGCTCTGGCTCAACCGCTCGTGCACCCGTGTCAGCAGCTCACGCAGGCTCTCTTCGCTCGTGCGCTCTTGGTTCATCGACCACTCCGTTGCCTCTCCGGGGCCGATTCTAGCCGAGAACCTCACCGTGCAAGTAGACTCCATGGTACCGAGAGCGTAGAACATTCGCCTGTCAAAGCTCGAGGTCCCAGAACAATCGTGGACAAGATCGACCGCGAGATCGTGCGCTGGCTGGAGCAGGATGCGCGATTGTCCTTCGCCGACCTCGGCCAGAAAATCGGCCTGTCCAAGACCCCCTGCTGGCAGCGCGTGCGCACGCTCGAGCGGCAGGGCCTGATCCGCGGCTACCGGGCGGAGCTCGACGCCGAGCGGCTGGGCCTGAGGGTACACGCCTTCGTGTACGTCAGCATCGATTCGGCGCGTTACGCGGACTTTGAAGCCGCCGCGGCGAGTCACCCCGCGGTGCTGCAGTGCTACACCACGGCCGGCCAGGCCGACTATCTGATGCACGTCCTCGTGGGGGAGATCGCCGCGCTCGATGAGCTGCTGCGCATGCAGATCAGCCGCATGCCCGGAGTGCAGCGGATTGAAACGACGGTGTGCATGAAGACCATCAAGCCACGCGCGCCCGTGAGCGGTTGTCTGCTGCCTTGAGCACGTGGGCGGTGCGCCACAGGCGCCTCGCGATCGCCAGAGAGTCTGGGCCTGGTAGGATTCGAACCTACGACCAAGGGATTCACTCAGCCCCGGCGTTTCCGCCGGGAGTGGACTATCTCTTCACCCGTGAACGGGGCGCGCCGCCTGAGCCCGGCGAGCCGCTCCGTCCGTGTGGGTGCGGGATGCTCCTGCCTGTCATTAAGGGCACTGCAGCCCTCAGGTAGTCTCTGCACCTTCCGGCGGTGCACCGCCGGCTTGGCTCAGGATTGCCATGAGGCGGATGCGATCCGCAGCTCGAAGGTTCCCCTGAATTCATCCCGTCCACTGTGCGCGTTTCCGCGCACAGGCACCTTTTTCCGATGAGTCCCCTGCACTAACCGCTGTGCTACAGGCCCACGCCGCAGTATTGTAGCCACTCAACCGGCGGTTGTGCTCGCCCGCAGCCCCGGATCGCTGGTCGGCTCCGCCCCTGATCGGACAACGGGCGCGCATATTGTGGCTGCTTACATCGCCCTGCTTCGCGCCATCAACGTCGGCGGCACCGTGCTGCCGATGCCGGCGCTCGTCGAGATGTGCCGCTCAGCCGGGTTCAAAGGAGCCCGCACCTACATCGCCTCGGGCAACGCGCTCTTCACGAGCCGCCTTGGCGCGCACCAGGTAAAGAGCGCGCTCGAGAGTCGGCTCGCCGACTGCCTGGGCAAGCCGATCGATGTGCACGTGCGCACGGCCGCGGAGCTCGCGGCGGTGCTGGCCGCCAATCCCTTTCCCGAGGCCCCACCGAGCCGCACGGTGGCGGTGTTTCTCGAGGAGCCGCCGCCGGCCGGCGCGCTTGAGGCCGTGCGAGGCCGAAAACGCGAGGCTCTGGCGCTCGGCACGCGCGAGATCTATGTGGTATATGCGGACGGGATTGCGGCCTCGAAGCTGGTCATTCCGGCGGCCAGGACCGGCACGGCGCGCAATATGAACACCGTAGCCAAGCTCGCGGCGCTCTCCGCCGCGCTGTAGGACGGGTGCGGGGGGAGACATGTCGGGCAAGACAGTGGCGCAATGGCTGGGAGAGTATTCGCTCTCCCATCAGCATCCGCTCAACCGCGCGCTGCACACAGTCTGCGTGCCGGCGATTCTCTTTGCGATCGTCGCGCTGCTGTGGAGCCCGCGTCTCGCCGGGGTGCGCGTGGCGTATCTGCTGATGATCCTGGTCGCGCCGTTTTACCTGCGGCTCGGCGTGCGGGCGCTCGCCGTGATGGCCGCAGAGCTTGCCGCCTGCGTGCTCATTCTTCTCCTCTGGCCGCGCGCGATACCCCTCCTGCCCGCGGCCGTCGCCATTTTCGTCCTCGCCTGGATCGGCCAGTTCATCGGACATGCCATCGAGGGGCGGCGCCCGAAATTCTTCCAGGATCTGACCTTCTTGCTCATCGGCCCGCTGTGGGTCGTGTTGAAGTGAGCGCCGGCAGGCCAGCGACCGGCCCTCGGGAGGATTCCTCATGGCGGCTGAAACCGTGTTTCCGCTCGACGGCGGGTGCGACTGCGGACGCGTCCGCTACCGGCTGACGACACGCCCGCTGTTCGTGCACTGCTGCCATTGCCGCTGGTGCCAGCGCGAGAGCGGTGCAGCGTTCGCGCTGAACGCGCTGATCGAGACCGAACGGGTGGCGCACCTGCGCGAGGAGCCGCTGATCGTCGACACCCCCTCGATGAGCGGCAAGGGCCAGCGGATCGCGCGCTGCCCGCACTGCCACGTGGCGCTCTGGAGCCACTACGCCGGGGCCGGGCCGATCCTGCGGTTCGTGCGGGTCGGGACCCTGGATGAGCCCGATCGGCTGCCCCCGGACATCCATATCTTTACCGCCTCCCGGCAACCCTGGATCATCCTGCCCCCGGGCACCCCGGCCGTGCCCGAGTACTACGATCTCAAGTCGTATTGGCCCCCCGAGAGCCTGGAGCGCCGCCAGGCCTTCCTGCCGCAGCTGCGCGCCTACCGGGCGGCCCGGGGGGATTAGCGCCCAAGCCGCCCTGCGGCTCCCCCCGGGGTGCTCGTCATGGGCGGCGCGCAGCAGGCGCGGCGGTGCCAGGCTGGCGCCGGCCCCCGGCGGCCGCCCGGGGAGCGAGCCTTGGGGGTGCGCTGCAACTTTTCCGCTGGCGCGGTGTTCTTGCCTCAAAAGATGATCTACCCGTGCAATTGGCAAGCTCAAGGCCCGATTCTCGAGAGTTCGCAGCGTTTATGCGCGCCTATCAGGACATGGTTTTCTCGACGGCAGTGCGCCTGAGCGGCAGCCCCGCGCAGGCCGAGGACATCAGCCAGGACGTGTTCCTGAAGGCCTACGAGCACTTCGAGCGGCTGCGCGAAAGCCCGACCGCCGGCGGCTGGCTGAAGACCGTCGCCACGAATCTCACGCTGAATCACCTCACCCGCCACCGCAAGCGCTGGCGGCTGTTCTCCGAGGTGTTCACCGACGAGTCCCGCGAGGAGGAGATCGAGGACGCGAGCGCCTCTCTGCAGGGCGCGCTGCAGCAGCTCGACGAGCAGCAGCGGCATGCGCTCATCGAGCAGGCGCTGCGCGAGCTCCCCGAGCACCAGCGGGTGCCGCTCGTGCTGTTTCACTTCGAGGAGATGTCCTACCAGGACATCGCCGCGCGCCTGGGCCACTCGCTGGCCAAGGTCAAGACGGACATCCTGCGCGGCCGCCTCGCCATGGCCAAATCGCTCGCCGGAAGCGGACTCGGGCCGAACGTCGATCGGAGCTGTGCGCCAACATGAAATCCCGCGACCCCCTTCACGAACAGCAGCTCGAGCGCCTGACTCACCAGGCGCTGCGTCAGCTTCCCCCGTGCCACGCGCCCGCCTCGCTCGAGGCGCGCGTACTGAGTGAGATCGAGCGGCGTGCCGCCGCTGCGCAGCACGGCGCAGGCATTGCCCGCTGGCCGGCCGCCGCGCGCATGCTGCTGATCGGGGCCTGTGCGCTGTGCGTGCCGCTGGTGTGGATGCTCGTGGCGCAGCTGCGCGGTCACGTGACGCATGCGTTGGCCGGCTCCAGCATGGGTCACGTCGTCCAGGGCGTGAGCGGCACCAGCCACACGCTGCTGTCCCTCGGCGAGCTGGCCGCGCACCTCGCGCACCTGATTCCGCAAGACTGGCTACTGGGCGGGTTGTTCGTCGTCAGCGCGATATACGCGGTATTGATCGCGCTCGGCTACCTCCTGCTCTATCCCTCCCTGCCGCATTCCAAGGCCCACATCGTATGAACACGCTGACCCGCTGGTTTCTGACTGGAGCATTGCTCATCTGCCTGAGCGGCTGCTCCGTGCCCGCCCAGGCCGGGCAGGCCGTGATCCGCACGGTCGGGTCCTCGGGAGGCGCCACCGTGACGACCACCTCCGGCCACGGCAAGACCGAGGTGCAGATCGGCTCGAGCGGCATCAACGTGACCAGCGGCTCGAACCACGTGCGCATTGGCGGCGCCGGCATCGGCATCATCGGCGGCAGCAGCAAGTCCGTAGTGATCGTGACCCACTCGCATCACCCCTGCCCGAGCGGCCGGGAGGTGGTCGAGGTCGGCCACGACGCGCGGCTCGCGGCCGGCGAAAGCGCATGCGACGTCGTGTCGATCTTCGGGGACAGCGTAGTCCACGGGAACGTGTCGGATTCCGCGGTGGCGATCATGGGCGACCTGCATGTCACCGGCAGCGTCGGCAACAGCACGGTGTCCATCTTCGGGGATTCCACCATCGACGGACCGGTCGCCGGCAACGCCGTATCCATCTTCGGCGACCTGAAGCTCGGACCGAACGCAGTCATCCAGGGCCAGGCCGTGAACCTGTTCGGCTCGGAGGAGCGTGCCGCGACGGCCGTCGTCCAGGGCGGCACCGTCAACCTGATGTCGGGGGTCTTCCACGGCGCGCACGGCCTGGAGGCCTGGAGCAGGCACTGCCTGATCCTCGGACGGCTGCTCGCCCCGCGGCTGGACATCGGCTGGGCGTGGACCGTCGCGATCGGAATCCTGCTGTTCTACGCGCTGCTC
>JAKCEJ010000209.1 GCA_021838065.1 Pseudomonadota bacterium | reverse complement strand
AACGCGACAGGCGTCGAAACGAAACAACCCGGATTGGAGGCGGGCCGGGCCGGTGGCAACACCGGTCCGGCATGTCTCAAACAGCTTGTCTGGCGGCTATAGCGAGCGGGAACCACCCGATCCCATTCCGAACTCGGAAGTGAAAACGCTCTGCGCCGATGGTAGTGTGCCCTTCGGGCATGTGAGAGTAGGTCACTGCCAGGCTTTTGAACGCGAAACCCCCGGAGACCCGATGGTCTCCGGGGGTTTTTGCTTTGTGGCTCCAGGGCCGCGCGCGCAAACTGTGTACGGCGCACGGCCTCGGCGCGGCGCTTCGGTCACACTGCCCGCCATCTGAAAGAGGGGCTCGTGGTCGTCATCGCGTTGGGATCCCTGGCGCTCATCCTGGCGTTTGGGCTGGGCGTGGTCTCGGTCTCGTGGCTGCGGCGTACGCGCCGCGCCGTCGAGTGCCGCGCGCATCTCGCCACATTCATGCAGTCCCCGAACGGCATGCTGCTCGTCGATCCCGCAACGCTGCGGGTCATCGACGCAAACCCGGCCCTGGTCCGCAGCGTCGGTATTCCCCTGGAGGAACTTCGCGCCATGCCTATCGGTGCGATCTTCGGCAGCGCGGAGGGACTCGGATCCGATTCTCTGACGACGCAATTGAGCGAATCGCCCTCGCGGCTGCTGGTTGAAGCCGCACAGCATTGCCGCAGCGGCCGGCAGCTGTATGTCGAGATCAGCGGCCATCGGCTCGGGCTCTCGGGCCGATCCCTCTTCGCGCTCAGCACGCGCGACATCACTCTGAGGCGCAAGGTGCAGGCGCAGCAGCTCGAGCGCCAACAGTACCTCAACCACCTCGCGCACCACGACCAACTTACCGGATTGCCGAACCGGCTCTATCTCGCGGCGCACTTGCCCAAGGCCATCGAGGATACGCGGCGGGTCACGGGCACTCTCGCGGTGCTGTTTCTCGATCTGGACCGGTTCAAGCACATCAACGACTCACGCGGACACGACACGGGCGACCGGCTGCTGCAGGAGGTTGCGCGGCGTATCCGTGCCTCTGTGCGCGACGAAGATATGGTCGTGCGCATGGGGGGCGATGAGTTCATTGTCGTGCTGCGCAACGTGACCGCCGCCGGCCAGATCAGTGAAACTGCCGCGCGCCTGGCCGAGACGCTCAATGCCCCCGTGATGATCGATGGCCGACCCCTTGTGGCGACGGCGAGTATCGGCGTGAGCGTCTACCCGCGCGACGGGATGACCATGGGCGAGCTGCTGCGCCAGTCCGACACCGCGATGTATCAGGCCAAGGACCGCGGCCGAAACACCTTCCAGCAATTCACCCCGGGCATGGAGCGCAAGCTCAAGGAGCGGGTGGCCATCGAGAACGGCCTGCGCAGGGCGCTCGCCGACCGCCGCCTGCACTTGCACTATCAGCCGATCGTCGATATCACGACGCGCCGCGTGGTCGCGCTCGAGGCGCTGCTGCGCTGGAAAACCCAGCACGCCTTCATTCGGCCCAGCCGCTTCATCTCCATCGCGGAGGAGACCGGCCTGATCGTGCCGGTCGGGGAGTTCGTGGTACAGCAGGCGCTCGAGGACCTGCGCCGCTGGCGCAACGCCGGCGCGGCGATCGTGCCGATCTCGCTCAACGTCTCGGCCGTGCAGCTGCAGCGCACGGACTTTCCGGCCATGCTCGCCCGACTGCTCAGCCGCTACGCCATCGACGCGGGCATGCTGCAGATCGAGTTGACCGAGAGCGCCATGTTCGAGCGGCACGGCCGCAAGGGCGATCCGGCGCAGGATGCGATCGGGCACCTGCGCGAGCTCGGCACGCGCATCGCCATCGATGATTTCGGCACCGGCTATTCGAGCCTGTCCTATCTGAAGCGCTGGCGGGTCGATGCGCTGAAGATCGACCGTGGCTTCATCCGTGACCTGATCACGGACATGGGGGACCTGGCGATCGTCGAAGCCATCGTCGCCATGGCCCGGCACCTCAATATCGAAGTCATCGCGGAGGGTGTCGAGAGCTGGCAGCAGCTGGAGAAGCTGCGCGAGCTCGGGTGCGACCTGGTGCAGGGATTCCTGCTGGCCAAGCCTACGCCGGCCGACGCGTGCCGGCGCTTCCTCGAGGGCGGGCCGCTCGATCTGGTGGCGCAGGGCTCGTTGACCGATTCCCTCGAGGCCGTACAGTCTGCCTGAAGGGCAAATCGCGGCAGCGGGCCGCCGAACCTCCGGGCCTCACCGGACGTGAGACAATATCCGCTCATGGACACTCACCCCTGGGCGCCCTCACGGTCAGCACAGCTGCACGCCGCGGCCCACCAGTGCGCCGACGCGGCGCTGATGGTGCGGCCCGCGCGCTTCGGCTACAACCCCGATACCGCTGCGACCAATGCCTTCCAGCGGCCCGACCCGACCGGCGACGCCGCCGCGGCGGGCCGTGCCGAGTTCGACGGCCTGGCCGCGGCGCTCGCGGGCGAGGGGGTGAGGCTGTGCATCGTCGAGGACACACCCGATCCCCTCAAGCCGGATGCGCTGTTCCCGAACAACTGGGTGAGCTTCCACGAGGACGGCACCGTGGTGCTGTATCCGCTGCAGGCCGCAAGCCGGCGTCCGGAGCGGCGGCGCGATGTGGTGGATGCGGTGATCGAACGCCTCGGCTTTCGGGTCTCACGCCTGCTCGATCTGACCCGTCACGAGCGCGACGGACGCTATCTGGAGGGGACCGGCAGCCTCGTACTCGACCATCGGCAGCGTGTCGCTTATGCGTGCCGCTCACCCCGAACCAATGAGAGCGTGCTCGCCGAATGGTCACGCGAGCTCGACTACGAACCAGTGACGTTCGACGCGGTGGACCCCGGCGGAACCCCCATCTATCACACCAATGTGCTCATGAGCCTCGGGGAGCGCGCCGCCGTCGTGGGGCTCGAAGCGATCTCAGAGCCGGATCGCGGCCGGGTGCGCGAGCGCCTTGAGAACGGCGGCCGGGAGCTGATCGAGATCAGCGCGAGCGAAATCGAGCGCTTTGCCGGCAACGTGCTCGAGCTGGCCACCTGCGACGAGGCGCTCGGGGAGTACCGGGTGCTGGTCATGTCCGCGACCGCCCGCCATGCGCTGTCTGAGGCGAGCTTCGCCCGGGTTGCAGCCTGCACCGACGAGGTGCTCGTCGCGCCGGTGCCGACTATCGAGCGCCTGGGCGGCGGCAGCGTGCGGTGTATGCTCGCCGAGGTGTTCCTGCCCGCATGATGTCCATCATCGTCAAGTCCGTCGTGGCGTATCTGCTCGGCTCGCTGGTCGGCGGGCTGCTGGTTGGCCGCCTGCGCGGCGGGGTCGATATTCGGCGGATGGGCAGCGGCAACGCCGGTGGCACCAACGCATTGCGCACGCAGGGCAAGCTGTTCGCCTTCTGGGTGCTGCTGATCGACATCGGCAAGGGGTGGCTCGCCACCGCTGTGCTCCCCGGTGCGGCGTTGTCGGGCGTCGCGGCCGGCGCCCCCGACAGCCGCTGGCTGGTGGCGGCCTGCGGAATTGCCGTGATTCTGGGGCACCTCTACCCGCTGTGGTACGGGTTCCGCGGCGGCAAGGGAGTCGCCACCCTGATCGGCGCGGTGCTCGGGTCAGCGCCGCTGCTGCTGTTGCCGATGCTCGCGGTCTGGCTGCTGACCGTGATCCTGTCCGGTTACGTCGGACTCGGCTCGATGCTGGGTGCCGTGACGTTCGCGCTGGGCGCGGCAGTCCGGCCGCAGACGCGGGGTGCGCTGTTCGCCTTCGCAGTGCTCGCCGCGGTGCTCATCGTCTACACCCACCGTTCCAACATCGCGCGCATGCTCGCCGGCACCGAGCCACGCGCCCGGCGGCTGTGGCTGCTCGGGGCCCGCGCGCGCTCCTCCTGAGATGCCGGCTCGTCGCGGCGCCTCTCTCAGTCCGACGCGGCCGAGCCCGGCACAGCCGCTCGCCGCGCGGGTCTTCGCACAGCTCGCCGACGGTCAGTTTCATTCCGGCGAAGCGCTGGCTGAGAGGCTCGGCGTCAGTCGTGGCGCCGTCTGGAAGGCCGTGCGTGCCCTGCGCGCATCCGGCGCGACGATTCACGCGGTCCCGAACCGCGGTTATCGGCTGCTCCAGGCCGGCGAGCCGCTCGATGCCCAGCAGATTCTCGGGCGCCTGCCACCGGCACTGCGGCAGTCGGTGCGGCGCCTGGAGATCCTCTGGCAAACCGATTCGACCAACAGCGTGCTGCTCTCGCGCCCCAATCCGCCGTTCGGGCTCGCGGACATCGTCCTCGCGGAGCATCAGACCGCAGGGCGGGGGCGGCGCGGGCGCGCCTGGATTGCGCCGCCCGGCGGCGCAATCTGTCTGTCGCTCAGCTGGAGTTTCCGCGAGGTGCCGCCGGATCTGGGCGGCCTCGGTCTGGCGGTCGGCGTGTGCGTGCTGCGCGCGCTGCGCGAGACAGGAGGGCTGGCGGCGCGCCTGAAGTGGCCCAACGACATCCTGGTGGAGGGGCGCAAGCTCGGCGGCATCCTGATCGAGCTGCGAGCCGAGTCTGCGGGACCTGCGTGCGTGGTCATCGGCATCGGGCTCAACGCCGCCCTCGGCGAAGCAGTGCTGCGGGAGATCGCAGCGCTGGGTTTGCCCGCGGCCGATCTGGCGAGCGCGGGGGTCACGGAGTCGCGCAATGTCGTCACGGCCGCGATGATCACCCACGTGTTGCAGGGTCTGCAGGAATTCGAGCAGGAGGCCTTGAGGCCGTTCATCGACGAGTGGCACGCTGCCGATGCGCTGCGCGGCGCTCAGGTTGACGTGCAGACCCCAACGGAGACGGTGCACGGTGTGGCCCGCGGCATCGATTTGCACGGGGCGCTCCTGATCGAGACGCCGCAGGGCGTGCGGCGCTTCATCTCCGGGGAGGTGACGGTGAGGCCGACGCAATGAACGTTCTGCTCATCGACATCGGCAATACCCGCGCCAAGTGGGCGCGCTATGACGGCTCTCGCCTGAGCGGCGCTCGCGCGGCCCATCATGCCGCTTGGTCGGCGCGGGATTTCGAGCGAATCATCGGCTCGGCTCGGCGTCCCGATCGGATCCTTGTCTCGAGCGTCGCCGGCACAAAAATCAACGCCGCGCTGGAGCGCGCGGCACGACGGGCGCGCTCACCAGCACCCGAGTTTGCGACGACGCAGCGGCACGCCTGCGGCGTTACTGCAGGCTATGTGGAGCCCTGGAGGCTTGGCGTCGACCGCTTTCTCGGCATGATCGGCGCGCGCGCACACTTTGCCCGGCGCCCGATCTGCGTCGTCGGCGTCGGTACGGCGATGACGATCGATCTGCTGGACACCGACGGCCGCCACCGCGGCGGGGCGATCGTTCCGGCGCCGCCGCTGATGATCTCGAGTCTGCTCGATGGCACCCGAGGCATCCGCCGCCGTGCCCAGGGCGGAGTGAAGGGCTCGGGACCCGCGCTGTTCGGCCGCTCTACGCGCGCGGCGCTCGAGCAAGGAGCGCGGTATGCCGCCGCCGCCGCGGTAGACCGGGCGGTCCTCGAAGCCCGTGCGTTGCTCGGTCGCCCCCCGCTGGTCGTGCTCACCGGCGGCGGCGCTCGGGAACTGCGGCCGCTGATTCGCAGCGCCAGCCGCGATATCCCCGATCTGGTG
>JAKCEJ010000208.1 GCA_021838065.1 Pseudomonadota bacterium | reverse complement strand
CAGATCGAGCCCCTCGGCTCTCGCGCGCGGCAGCATCTGGTAGAGACTGGGAAAGCCGCCGAACACATGCTCGGCCAGCTCGAGCGCCGAGCGGCCGAGATCGAGCCGCGCGATGTTGCGCACCACCGAGTACGTGCCGCGCAGAGCCTGCAGCGGCGAGAAGGCGCCCTGATTAGGTGTGCCGAGCAGGATGACGCGGCGCACGTGCGCCGTGCCTTCGAGGCCGAGCGCGACGCGGCTCACCAGCCCGCCCATGCTGTGCGCGACGATGGCGGCGGGGCGCGCCGCGTGTGCGCGCAAGCGCGCGGCCAGAGCCTCGCCGAGCGAAGCGATGTCGAGCCGCCAGTCATAGTCGTGCAGCGTGGCGGGAAAGCCCGCGGCCCGCAGGCGCAGCTTGAGCTTCAGATGTGAGTAGAGCACCACGCCGAGCGGCACGATGGGGGCACCCGCCTCCGGGTCGAGCAATGCGAGCCGCCCGCCCTGGATATCGAGCGGATCGAGCCAGAGCACGTCATCCGGCAGCGGCGCGCGCCGCCGCACGCCGAGCTGCGAGCCGAGGATGCCCGGCACGATGAGCACGTGCGGCAGCGACTCATCGGCGGGGCAGCGCGCCGCGACGGCCGCGAGCTGTGTCAGTTCACGGTACTCGCGCGCACCGAAATACGCCTCGAGCACCGCACGCTGCTCGCCCGCGAGCAACAGCCGCTCGACCTCGGCATCGTCGTGGCAGAAGCGGTCATACGGGGTAACGTGGTCGGTGACGGCGGAAAGTCGGCTCACGGCCGGTTGATTATGCCACCCTGGGGCGGCCGTCACCGGGATGCGAGGCGGCCCGAGCGGGCGATGCGCTCGGCGATGACGTCGCAGACCGCTTCGATCGCCGGCCGGCGCGCAGTGGACTTGCGCCACACGGCGCCAACACGGCGGCTCGGCACGGGCTTGGCGAAGGGCAGCGCCACCACGCCCCGCGCATTGCCGTAGGCTCCTTCGGTCGCGAGCTGGGGCAACAGCGTGATGCCGGCGCCGGTGGCCACCATCTGGCGCAGCGTCTCGAGACTGGTGGCGCGGAAGTCCTGGCGCTCCCCGAGGCCTGAGCGGCTGCACACCGCCAGCGCCTGGTCGCGCAGGCAGTGACCCTCCTCGAGCAGCAGCAGCGACTGCCCCTCGAGATCGCTCATGTGCACCCGCTCGCGCCCGGCGAGAGCATGGCGCTCGGGCAGCAGCACCTGGAAGGGCTCGCTGTACAGCTCGCGCGCCTCGAGTCCCTCGAGATCCACGGGCAGCGCAAGGATTCCGAGATCCAACTCTCCCGCCTTGAGCTTCGCGAGCATCGGCGCGGTCTGGTATTCGTGCAGGTGCAGCTCGAGGCGCGGCAGAGCGCGCTGGAGCGGTCGCGCGATGTGCGGCAGCAGATACGGAGCTATGGTCGGCAGCAGCGCCACGCGCAGCGTCCCGGCGAGCGGATCGCGGTGCGAGCGCGCCAGCGTCGTCACCTCGGCGCAGGCCTCGAGAATGCGCCGCGCCCGGCCGACGATCTGCTCGCCGGCCTCAGTCAGCGCCACGTTGTTCGGCTGGCGCTCGATGAGCTGCACGCCGAGGGAAAGCTCGAGCTTCTTCAGCTGCGCCGACAGGGTCGGCTGGCTGACGAAACAGCGCTCCGCGGCCCGGCCGAAATGCCGCGTATCCGCCACGGCCACCAGGTAACGCAGGTCTTTGAGCTTGATATCGGGCACAGTCTCGCTCCTCGCCGGGCGGCTGATACACCGCCTCTATCGAAAGTATACAGTTAATCGATTGGATCAATGAAGCGGATCCCCACATCATGCGCCCATCCCCGCGGGGGAAGCCCCCTGAACCCAGACATCGAGGAACCTGCGACATGTTAGCGATTGGCCAGCGTTTTCCGGAATTCTCCCTCACCGGCGTCGTCACGAACGACCTCAGCAGCGCCTTCCAGCCCTTCACGGAGAAGAGCTTCCCGGGCAAATGGCTGGTGGTGTTCTTCTGGCCGAAGGACTTCACCTTCGTCTGCCCGACCGAAATCGCCGCTTTCGGCCGTCTCGACGCGGAATTCAAGGCGCGCGACGCGCAGGTGCTTGGCGCCAGCATTGACAGCGAGTTCGTGCATCTGGCGTGGCGCAGCAGCAAGCAGGAGCTTCGCGACCTGCCGTTCCCGATACTCTCGGATATCAAGCGCCAGCTGTCGGTGCGGCTCGGCATCCTGGACGCCGAGGCGGGCGTGGCGCAGCGCGCGACGTTCATCGTCGATCCGCAGGGTGTCATCCGCTTCGTGTACGTCACCGACCTGAACGTCGGACGCAGCCCCGAGGAGGTGCTCCGGGTTCTCGACGCGCTGCAGACCGACGAGCTGTGCCCGTGCAACTGGCAGCAGGGCGAAGCGACGATCAAGGCCGCGTGAGGCGGCCGACGCATCGGAGAGTCCGCAATGAACACACTCGATGCCATCCGTGACGCCCTGCCTGAGTATGCCCGGGACCTGAGGCTCAATCTCTCGAGCGTGCTCGCCACGCCCGGCGCGCCCGGACTGACCGTCACGCAGATCTGGTCTGTGGCGCTCGCCGCCGCCGCCGCGTCAGGCAACCCGCGGTTCACGGCCGAGATGGAGACGCTCGCCGCGGCGCACCTGGACGCCGCCCATCGCCAGGCCGCACACGCGGCGGCCGCGATCATGGCCATGAACAACGTGTACTACCGGTTCGTGCATCTGGTCGAGGACGCCGAGTACACGACCCTGCCGGCCAGGCTGCGCATGAACGTGATCGGCAATCCCGGCATCGCCAGGGCGGACTTCGAGCTGCTGTCGCTTGTGGTATCCGCCATCAACGGCTGCGGCGCCTGCGTCGCCTCGCACGAGCGGCAGGTGCGCCAGCAGGGAGTCGGGCGAGAGGCGGTGCAGAGCGCCGTGCGCATCGCTGCCACGGTACACGCCGTCGCACGGGTGTTGAAAAACGCTCAGCCCGCCGACGGCGCACGGGAAGCGCGGGCCGCCTAGCCCCGATCTCCTCCCGCCGCACGCGGCGGGAGGAGATCGGGCGCTCAGAAAACGAACGGAATCAGCATCCGGGTGCGCGCCTTGTAGAGCGGGTACGCCTCGGGAAACTGCTCGCTCATCATGCGCTCTTCGGTGAACGCGCTGTAGAGGAAGTACGCGAAGAACAGGGCCATCATCCACAGCCAGGCAACCGCCACGGCGAGCGCCGAGCCCAGCATCGCGAGCAGGATGCCGGTGTAGATCGGATGCCTGACGTAGGCGTACGGGCCGGTCGTGACCAGCTCGTGCCCCTCGCGCAGCGACATCGGCATGCCCCAGTTGCGCCCGAGATGAATACGCGCCCACACGGCAAATCCCAGGCCGAGCGCACACACGACCACGCCCGCCCACTGCCAGGCGGGCGGCAGCACGGCCAGCGCGCGGCCGCCGGGACCGAAGCGCAGGTTCGCCGCGACGATCACCGCGATGACCACGAGACGCACGACCCAGCTCTTGCGCAGCGTATGCCTGCGGCTGCGCTTGGCGAACAGCGCCGAGACGAGCCATGTCGCGACGAACGCCAGCCACAGGCAGGCGATCACCCAATACGCGCTCACCATGCCTTCGGCCTCAGTCGCGGAAGTTGTTGAACTGCAGCGGCACGCCCACCTTGGCGCCGCGCAGCAGTTGGATGGCCGCCTGCAGCTCATCGCGCTGCTTGCCGCTGACGCGCACCTTCTCGCCCTGGATGCTGCCCTGCACCTTGAGCTTGGAGTCCTTCAGCATCCGGGTGATCTCCTTGCCGGTGTCCGCATCGATGCCCTGCTTCAGCTGCACCTCCTGGCGCGCCGAGGACAGCGTGGTCTGCGACTCCTTGACCTGCAGGCAGGCGAGATCGATGCCGCGCTTGCCGAGGCGCAGCTTGAGGATTTCCAGCATCTGCTTGAGCTGAAATTCGACCTGCGCTTGCAGCGTCACGGTCAGGTCCTCGAGCTCGAACCGCGCGCCCGTGTCCTTGAAGTCGAAGCGCTGCGAGAGCTCGCGGTTGGCCTGATCCACCGCGTTCGCCACCTCGTGGGCATTGAGTTCGGAGACCACATCAAATGACGGCATGGCGCCACACCCCAGGGCGGAACGGGCGGCTATTGTATCGCGTGCAGCGGTGATGATAGGCTGCCAGCCATGCTTCAGCCGCATCCGACCAACCGTCATTGGTGGTGGCGCGCTCCCCCTCCGGAGTGGGCCCTGGGCTGCTGACTTTCCCGACACGACAGCCGTAGAACAGCCAAAACCCATTCCGGTCATCCGCCGGAATGGGTTTTTTAATGCCTGAATGTTCTGGAGACCGCGTTGAAGCAGCCATTCGACATACCAGGGGATCTCGACACGCCGGTCTCGGCGTTCATGAAGCTCAAGGCGTTCGCGCCGCACTTCCTGCTCGAGAGCGTCGAGGGCGGCGAGCGCCTCGGACGCTACTCGTTCATAGGCTTCGGCGAGGCGCTCACGGTGCGCCTCGGGCAGGACGGCTTCCAGATCGGCGCTGAGCGGCGGCCCGTGCCGGGCAGCTCGGCCGAGCTGCTCGATGGGCTGCGCGCGGCGCTCTCGCGCACGCCGACGCCCGGGCCGCAGGTGCCCGGCGTCCCGCTCGCCGGCGGTCTGGTCGGGTACGCCGCGTATGACGTGGTGCGCTTCTTCGAGCGCCTGCCGGTGCCCGCGGGCAAGGAGCCCGAGGTGCCCGCGCTGCACTACGTCGCGCCCCGCTCGCTGCTCGTGTTCGATCATCTGACGCGCGGCATCGCGCTACTGCACGCGGGCAGCGAGGATGAGCGGCAGCGGCTGCGCACGGAGATCATTCAGGCGCTGCGCGGCGCGCTGCCCTCGCTCGGGCGGCGCGGCCGCTGCAGCCCGGCGAGCGCCTCGAGCGGCCGCGCCGAGTACGTGGCCGGGGTCAGGCGCGTGAAGGAGTCCATCGCCGCGGGCGATGTCTACCAGCTGGTGCTCTCGACGCGCTTCGCGGGACGGCACGAGCTCGATCCATTCCAGGCGTACCGCGCGCTGCGGCTGATCAATCCCTCGCCCTACCTCTACTACTGCGCGCTCGGAGACGTGACCGTGGTCGGCTCCTCGCCCGAGGCGCTGGTGCGGCTGAAGGGCGGCGCCGCGCAGCTGCGCCCCATCGCCGGCACGCGCCCGCGCTCGGATGACCCGGCGGTCGACCGCGCGCGCGAGGCGGAGCTGCGCGCCGACCCGAAGGAGAACGCCGAGCACGTCATGTTGGTCGATCTGGCGCGCAACGACCTGGGGCGCGTGGCGCGCGCCGGGACCGTCGCAGTCGAGCCGTACCGCTCGATCGAGCGCTACAGCCACGTGATGCACATGGTCAGCGGCGTCAACGGCGAGCTCGCCGCAGGCAGCGATGCGTTCGACCTCTTCGCCGCGGCGTTTCCGGCCGGGACGCTGGTCGGCGCGCCCAAGGTGCGCGCCATGCAGATCATCGACGAGCTCGAGCCGGTCAGTCGCGGCCTTTACGGCGGCACCGTCGGCTACTTCGGAGCGGGCGGCGACATGGACCACGCCATCACCATCCGCACGCTGGTGTTCCGCGGCGACGAGTACAGTTACCAGGCAGGCGCCGGGATCGTCGCCGACAGCA
>JAKCEJ010000207.1 GCA_021838065.1 Pseudomonadota bacterium | reverse complement strand
GAGCGTGGCGATGCTCGGGCGGGGCTGCCAGCGGCCGTCGGCGAGAAAATCCGGGACCGTGCGATTGGCGTTGTGCGCCAGCACCACCTCCCCGATCGGCAGCCCGAGACGGCGCGCCCAGATGCAGGCCACCGCATTGCCGAGATTGCCGCTCGGGATGATGAACGACACCGGCTCCCCGTGGGCGCCGGCGAGCGCCAGGCTGCTCGCCGCGTAATACACCGTCTGCGGCAGCAGACGCCCGAGGTTGATGCTGTTGGCCGAGGACAGCGTGCGGGAGCGGCGCAGCCGCTCATCGAGAAACGCCTGCTTGACCAGCTTCTGACAGTCATCGAAGGTGCCGCGGACCGCAAACGAGCGCACGTTGCCGCCCCAGCAGGTCAGCTGCTGCTGCTGGGTGGGGGATACGAGACCCTTCGGGAACAGCACCACCACCTCGATGCCGGGCCGGCCGTGGAAGGCCGCCGCCACCGCCCCACCGGTGTCCCCCGAGGTCGCCACGAGGATGGTGAGCGGGCGGGTCTCGCCTCCGCGCAGCCGCGTGAGGCACGCGGCAAGAAAGCGCGCGCCGAAGTCCTTGAAGGCCGCCGTCGGGCCGTGAAAGAGCTCAAGCACGCCGAGCCGCTCGCCCTCGAGCGGCACCAGCGGTGCCGGAAAATTGAATGCCTCGGCGCTGATCGGCCCCATCGCCGCCTCAAGCGCATCGCCCGCGGCGAACGGCCCGATCAGGCGCTCGGCAAGCTGTGCAAGGCCGCGCGAGCCCCCGAGCGTGACAGGGGAAACCTCAGGCCAGTGCTGCGGCACGTAAAGCCCGCCGTCCGGCGCGAGCCCCTGCACGAGCGCCTCACTGAACCCCGCCGTGAGCCGCTCACTGCGGGTGCTTTGATACCGCATGCCTCTCATTGCCGTGCCTGACCCGTCAGCCGCTCGCCACCACGCGCGCGCCTTCCCGGTCGAGATCGACCACCCACTCATCGATGGTCGCTCCGCCGGCGATGAGCGGAGCGCGCATCGCCGCGAGCACCGACTGCGCCTGCGTCTCGAGCGCCCAGGCGAACAGCGTGGGCCCCGCCCCCGAAATCGAGCAGCCCAGCGCGCCGGCGGCGAGCGCCGCCGAGCGCACCGCGGCGAATCCGGGAATCAGCGCCTGGCGCTGCGGCTCGATGACCACGTCCTCGAACGAGGCGCGGATCATGTCCAGATCGTTGGTGTAGCAGCCGGAGATGAAGCCGGCGAGATTGGCGGTCTGCCAGACGAAATCCGACAGCGGCACCTCGCGCTTGAGAATGGCGCGCGCCTGGCGCGTCGCGAGGAACATGTGCGGATGGACGATGACCGCGCGCACTCCTTGCGGGACCGGAATGCGCTTCACGCGCGGGTGGTCGATGCCCACGGTGAGTACCAGTCCGCCAAAGAGCGAGGGTGAGATATTGTCCACATGCAACGAGCCGCTCGCCACCGCCTCGCCCTGCATCGCGAACTTCAAAAGCTCGAGCTTCTCGCACGGCGAGCCGAGCACCGCGTTCGCCGCGACCACCGCCCCGACGGCCGAGGCGGCCGAGCCGCCGAGCCCGGAGCCGAGCGGGATGCCCTTCTCGATGCGCATCTCGAACCCGCAGCCCGGGGCGAGCGCCTCGTGCAGCGCCTGCAGCGCGCGCCCGGCGGTGTTCTGCGCCGGATCGGTCGGCAGCTCGCCTGCGATGCCGCTCACCGCCGAAATCCTCACGCCCGGCTGGCCGCTGCGGCTCACGCTCACCCGGTCCCCGAGCGCATCCACCGCGAAGCCGAGGATGTCAAAGCCGATCGCGACGTTGCCGACCGAGGCCGGGGCGAACGCCGTCGCCCATTGCAGCGCGCTCAAAGCCGCGCCCCCAGGTAGGCCGAGAGGCGCAGCAGATCGGCGAACACCCCTCCGGCGGTGACCTCGGGGCCGGCGCCCGGACCCTGCACGATGAGCGGGTTGTCGCAGTAGCGGTGGGTTGCGAAGCGCACCACGTTGTCGGTGAGCGCGATGTTGGCGAAGGCGTGCTGCGCCTCGAACTCGACGAGTCCCACCGTGGCCTGCCCGTCGGCGCGCAGGCGCCCGACGTAACGCAGCACACGGCCGGCGCTGCGCGCCTTCTCGAACCGCTCGCGCATCGCCGCATCCGAGCGCGGCAGGCGGCCCATGAACTCCTCGATGGAGCCGCGCTCCAGCCCCGCCGGCACCAGGCTCTCCACCTGCACGTCGGCGATCTCGAGCTCCAGGCCCATCTCGCGTCCGAGGATGATTAGCTTGCGCGCCACGTCCATTCCCGAGAGGTCATCGCGCGGGTCGGGCTCGGTGTAGCCGCGCTGGCGCGCCTCGCGCACGATGTCCGAGAACGGCGTGCCGCCGTCGTAGACATTGAAAAGATAGGCGAGCGTGCCGGAGAAGATGCCCTCGATGCTCGCGACCTCATCCCCGGTCTCGCGCAGATCGCGCAGCGTGTGCACCACCGGCAGGCCCGCCCCCACGGTCGCCTCGTACAGGTAGTGCGCCTGGCCGGCGCGCCGCGCCGCCTGCAGCTCGCGGTAATAGGAAAGGTCGGCGCTGTTGGCCTTCTTGTTAGGCGTGATCACGTGGATGCCGGCGCGCAGCCACTCGGCGTAGCGCCCGGCGATCTCGCTGCTCGCGGTGCAGTCGATGAGCACGGTGTGCGGCAGGTAATCGACCCGCACGTGCTCGATGAAGCGCTCCAGATCGGCCGGTGTGCTGCTGTGCTCGTACTGCTCGCGCCACGAGGCGAGCCCGATGCCGGTGTCGGCGAGCAGCATGCGCTGGGAGCCCAGAATGCCGCGCACGCGCAGATCGAGCTTGAACTGCTCTCGCAGCCGCTCGCTCTGCGAGCCGATCTGCTCGAGCAGCACCTGCCCGACGGTGCCCGGGCCAATGATCCCGACCGACAGGGTGTGCGGCGACAGATACAGTCCGGCGTGCGCGGCGCGCAGCGCGCGCGTTGCCGAGCGGCCCTCGACCACCACGGAAATATTGCGCTCCGAGGCGCCCTGAGCGATGGCGCGCACGTTCACCGCCGCGGTGCCAAGGGCGTTGAACACTTTGGCCGCCACCCCCGGCGTGCCGGCCATGCCGTCCCCGACGATGGCGAGGATTGCCAGGTCCGGATCGATCTCGACGCTCTGAATCTGCCCCTCGAGCAGCTCCCGCTCGAAGGCTCGGCGGATCACCGCGGCGGCCCGCTCGCCCTCGCTCTGGGGGATGGCGCAGCAGATGGAGTGCTCGGAGCTGCCCTGCGAGATCAGAATGACCGAGATCCCCTCTTCGCGCAGCGCACCGAACAGCCGGTGCGCCGTGCCGGGCACGCCGATCATGCCGGCGCCCTCGAGGTTCACCAGCGCCACCTGATCGATGCTGGCGATGCCCTTGACCGGCAGCTGCGAGTGCGGCTCGGCGCAGATCAGCGTGCCGGGCTTCTCGGGCGCGAAGGTATTGCGGATCCAGATCGGGATGGCATCGCCCACCGCCGGGGCCATGGTCTGCGGATGGATCACCTTGGCGCCGAAGTAGGCGAGCTCCATCGCCTCGCTGTAGGAGAGCGAGTCGATCACCGTGGCATCCGGGACGCGGCGCGGATCGGCCGAGAGCACCCCGTCGACGTCGGTCCAGATGTGGATCTGCGCCGCCCCGAGCAGCGCCCCGAAGATCGAGGCGGAGAAGTCGCTCCCGTTGCGCCCGAGCGTGGTCTGCACCCCGCGCCGGTCGGCGGCGATGAAGCCGGTGATGACCAGCGTGCCTTTGAAATCGCCATCGACCAAGTCGGTGAGCTGCGCGCGCGAGACCTCCCACTGCACGGCAGGCCCGAGCGGGCCCCACTCGACCACGACCACGCGCCGCGCATCGACCCATTGCACCGGCCCACGGCGCTGCGGACGCGACTCGAGGAAGCGATGGAAGAGCTTGGTCGACCAGATCTCCCCGTACCCTGCGATCAGGTCGCGCACATTGGCAGCGGCCGAGCGGGTCAGCTTGACCGTCTGCAGAATCCCCTCCAGGTCGCGGCAGTCCCGGTCGAATCCGGCCATGTACAGGCGCATCGCATCCGGGCTGAGCAGCGCCTCGGCGATCGCCGCGTGGCGCGCGCGCAGCGCGGCGATCTCGGCCCGATACGTCTCATCCTGCTCCTCGGCGAGGCGGATCAGGCCGAGCAGCGCATCGGTGACCCCCTTGCAGGCCGAGAGCACGACGGCAAGGCGCCCGGCCGGCGAGGCATCGAGGATGGCCGCCACGCGCTCGAAGCAGGCGGCATCGGCGACGCTCGAGCCGCCGAATTTGTGCACGACCCAGGGTGCGGAATTCGACATCGGTTGCAGATCACCTGAGGGGAAGCCGTGCGACTCTACTGATGCGCACCTGCGCGCGCAATGGATCAACCGACGGACCGCCCCAGCCCGGCCGGCGCGCCGGTAGAATGGGCGCATGAACGAGAGCGAGATCATCCGCGGGCAGCTCGCCACGGAGCGCATCCACGCTGCGCAGGTGGCGAACGCCTGTGTCGCGGCGTTCGGGGCCGAGCGCGACGGCGCGGCCGAAGCGCCGGCGGCGTTTCGCGAGGCGAGCGTCAGCTACCTCGTGTGGGTCCTCAGCCGCTTCGAGCAGCGCGATCAGCTGCTCGCCGAGCTCATCGAGCGAAGCGGCTCGGGCGCCGGGGAGCGCGAGGGCACCGTGCCGCCTGAGCTCGGCGAGCTCGCCGCCCGCGACGGCACCAGCCGCCAGGCGCTCACCCGCCTGGAAAACGCGCTCGCCGCAGCCGCACCCGAGGCCGCTCGCGCGGCCTGGCAGGCCTTCGGGCAATTCTTTAACACGCTGTGGTGCGAGCGGCGGGCAGCCATCGAGCGCCACCTCGCGCGCCTGCCGCGAATCGCGACCGCTCGAGCGGTGTGCGCAATCGATGCCGACTCGATCCTCGAGGAGCGCACGCGCTACGCGCAGGTGGCCGAGCACCTGCCCTCGGGCATCACGCTGCTCGGCGCCACCGGGCGCTAGAGCGCGCTCAGCACTCGCGCCGCCCCTGCGCGGCGCGCGGATGCGAAAACTGATCGCTCTCATCCTCGCCGGCCCGCGGCGCGAGGCAGGCGAAATCCTTCTCCAGGACCAGCTGCACGGTGTCCGCACCGACCGGTGGTGCGGCACTCAGCGTCACCAGATCGGTGCTGCACCAGCGCTGGGCGAGCGCCGCAGGAACTCTGAACTCGATGATATTTCCGCTATAAGCAACTGATATTTCGCTTATTTTGTCATCTGAACGCAGGCGATAGGTCAGCTGGCCACCGCCTGGAAACTCCGTGCGCTCCTGCACCTGCCCCGTGTCGGCGAGCGCCCGGATCTCCCCCTGCGTCAGGCGCAGGCGCAGCGCATTGCCCTTGATTCGCAGCTTCATGGTTTGCTCTCCGGCGCACTGGCCGCGCCAGCCGCCAGCATACGCCGGGCAAGCCGCCAGTGCGGCCGATCGATCATCCGCCCGTCGAGCGAGGTCACCCCCGCCCCTCCGGCCGCCTCGAATGCGGCCACCACCCGGCGCGCCCAATCGAGCTCCGCGGCGCTCGGGGTGAACACCGTGTTGATGACCGCGACCTGATCGGGATGAATGGCGAGCTTGCCGCCGAACCCGTCGTCGCGTGCGCGCTCGGCCTCACGGCGCAGTCCGTCGGCATCGCGGAAATCCAC
>JAKCEJ010000206.1 GCA_021838065.1 Pseudomonadota bacterium | reverse complement strand
CTCGCGCGGCTGGCCGAGGAAGATGACCCCGTAGAACTTCACCATGACGTAGCCGGCGAGTGCCGCGCCGAGCGCCACCAGCGCCATGCCCATCGGGATCAGCAGGTTCACGAATGCATGCGGCAGATGATCGGCGAACAGGAACGACTGCAGCAGCAGCCACTCCGACACGAAGCCGTTCAGCGGCGGGAGGCCGGCGATCGCGAGCGTCCCGATGAGCGTCAGCCAGGCCACCCAGGGCATGCGGTGGATCAGTCCCCCGAGGCGCCCGAGATTGCGCTCGCCGGTGGCGTGCAGCACCGAGCCCGTGCCGAGAAACAGCAGGCTCTTCATGAACGAGTGGTTCAGACAGTGATAGAGCGTGGCGAGCAGCGCGAGCGCCGCCACCGCCTTCATCCCGGAGCCGGCGAAAACGATCGTGAGCCCGATGCCGGTGAACACAATGCCGATGTTCTCGACCGAGGAGTAGGCGAGCAGGCGTTTCATGTCCGTCTGCACGGCCGCGAACAGCACGCCGTAGAAGATCGTGAGCAGTCCCAGGATCAGCGGCGCGAGTCCCCACCACCACACCGGGGGACCGAGCAGATCGAGTCCCACCCGCAGCATGCCGTACACAGCGGTCTTGAGCATCACGCCGCTCATGAGCGCCGAGACCGGCGACGGCGCCGCCGGGTGCGCCTCAGGAAGCCAGACGTGCAGCGGCACCAGCCCCGCCTTGGCGCCGAATCCGACCAGCGCCAACATGAACGCCACGGCCGCCCAGGCCGGCGAGAGGTGCGCGGTACGCATCGCGGCGAAGGTGAACAGCCAGCTGCCGCCCTGCAGCACCCCGAAGGAGAGCAGCAGGCAGATCGCCCCGACGTGCGCCATCAGCAGATAAAGAAAGCCCGCGCTGCGGATCTCGGGCATGCGGTGCTGCGTCACCACCAGGAAGTACGAGGACAGCGCCATCACTTCCCAGGCCACGAGGAAGCTGTAGGCATCGTCGGCGATGAGCACGAGCCCCATGCTCGCGAGGAACAGGTGGTACTGCAGGCACAGCAGCCCCGGGGGCGTGCCCTCCCCGGCGCGGAAATACCCTCCCGCAAAGAGCGAAATCCCACCGGAGCTCGCCCCGAGCAGCACCAGGAACACACTCGAGAGCGGATCGAGCCGCAGGTGCGCCGGCAGGCCGGGAAGCCCCAGCGGCACGATGAGCCGCTCGATCCCGCCGCCGAGCAGGCTGGCCGCAGCCAGCCCGGCCAGCGCAAACCCGAGCAGCGCGCCGAGCGGAAACAGGAAGCGCCCGGTGAGCGCGACGCTGCGCGGGCGCAGCAGCCCGGCGAGGCCGATCACCATCCAGCCCAGCAGGAGCGCGATGCAGCCGACGAGGAGCATGAGGGGTGGGGTGATTAAGGATGCACCGAGCGGTGCATGCTATTATCATTGGATGCAGATCAAATGTGAAGAGGATTTCCTGCCGTGTCCGTGGAAACGCGCACCGCGCGCCTGACCATCCTGATCGATCCGCGCAAGAAGACCGTTTTCGAGCGCCTGTGCGCCGAGGAAGACGCGACGCCCTCCCAGGTGGTGCGGCGGCTGATCCGGGGCTATATCGAGCAGAGGCAGGGGCAGCCGTGGCGGCCGGAAGGGGAGTCGCTGCCGGCTCAGCGCGCGCGCAGCTCGAAGCAGCGGTGAATGTGCGGGTTGCGCTCGAAGTCCGCCGGCAGGGTCGCCGCGGTGATGTCCTTGAGCGCATAGCGCCGCTCGAGCTCTAGGTCGAGCCGGAAGCGCTGGGCATTGGTCGAGAACACGAGCGCCCCGGCGGGCGAGAGCAGCTGCATGCACTGCTCGATGAGCGCGCGATGATCGCGCTGCACGTCGAGCACGCCCTGCATCCGCTTGGAGTTGGAGAACGTCGGCGGATCGAGAAAGATGAGGTCATAGCGCTGCCCGGCGCGCACCGCCTCACTCAACCATTGCAGGCAGTCGGCCTGCACGAACTCGTGCCGGTGGCCCGATAGCGCGTTCAGCGCCAGATTGCGCCGTGCCCAGTCCAGGTAGGTGTTTGACAGATCGACCGAAGTGGTGCTGCGCGCCCCGCCGGCGGCCGCATACACCGTGGCCGTCCCCGTGTAGGCGAACAGATTGAGAAAGCGTGCATCGGTTGCCGCGCGGCGCAGCCGCTCGCGCGTCAGGCGGTGATCGAGAAACAAACCCGTGTCGAGGTAATCGGTGAAGTTGACCTGGAACTTCAGCCCGCCTTCGCTCACCACGTGAAACGCCCCTTCGCCGCCGACCTTCTCGTACTGCTCGCCGCGGCGGGTGCGCCGCCGCGTGCGCAGTTTGATCCGCTCGCGCGGCACGCCCGTCACGCCCGGCAGACTCGCCACCACCTCGCCGCGGCGGCGGCGAGCCGCCTCGGCGTCGATCGTGCGGGGCGCAGCGTACTCCTGCACATACAGCCAGGTGAGCGTCTCATCCACGGTCACGTACCGGTCGATGGCGAAGGCATACTCGGGCATGTCGGCGTCATAGAGCCGGTAGCACGAAACCGCCGCGCGCTCGGCCCAGCCGCGCAGGCGCTTGATGTTCTTGGCCAGCCGGTTGGCGAACATCCGCGCCCCCGGCGTCTCGGCGAGCGGGCTGTCCTCGCGCGCCAGCGTGCCCGGCTGACGAAGGCTCCCCGGCTCGATGCGCATGCGCAGCAGGCGACATTCGATCGCGCCGTTCCACAGCGTATGCGTGCGCTCGGCGCGAACGCCCAGTTCCATCCCGAGCTGCGGCGCTCCGGTGAGCACCGCCGCTCGCCATCCCGGGAAGTGCTCGCGCAGCACGGCGCCGAGCTGTCGATGCACCGCGCGCGCCGCCGCGAGATCCGCGAGGCGCGCCCCGTAGGGCGGATTGGTGCACAGCAGTCCGCTACCTGCCCCCGCCGGCCGCGCCGCCTCGAGCGGCCCGACCTCGAACCGCACCCATGGGGCGATGCCGGCCCGCTCGGCGTTGGCCACAGCCGCGCGCACCGCAGCCGGATCACGATCGCGGCCCCGCAGGGCGGGCTGATCCGCGCTCGGCTGCCGGCAGCGCGCGCGCGCCTCCTCGCACAAGCGCCGCCAGAGCGCCGCATCGTGCCCGCGCCAGCCGAGAAAGCCGAAATAGCTGCGCGTCAGGCCGGGGGCGCGGTCTGCGGCGATCAGCGCCGCCTCGATCACCAGCGTGCCCGAGCCGCACAGCGGATCGAGAAACTGCGCGCCCTCGGCCGCAAGCTGCGGCCAGCGGCTGCGCAGCAGGACGCCGGCGGCGACATTTTCCTTCAGCGGCGCCGCGAGCGCCTCGCCCCGATAGCCCCGCCGGTGCAGGCTCTCCCCGGCCAGATCGAGGTAGAGCGTGACCGCGGTGCCGTGCGCGTGCGCATGCACCCGCACGCCGGGCCGATCCCGCACCACATCGGGCCGGGCGCCGCTCGCAGCGCGCAGGGCATCGACGATGGCGTCCTTGAGCTTCAGGGCGCCGAAGTGACTGTGCGTGATCGTCGGATGGCGCCCGGTGAACTCGCACGCGAGGCTCGCGCCCGCCGCCAGATGCCCGCCCCAGGGCACCTCGCGCGCGAGGCGATAGAACGCCTCGGTGCTCGGGGCCTCGAAACGGGCAATCTCGAGCAGCACGCGGTTGATGAGCCGCGACTCGAGACAGGCCCGGTAAGCGGTTTCGAGCGTGCCGCTGAAGGCGACCGCGGCGCTGTGCTCGCGCAGGTCCTGCGCCCCGAGCGCGGCGAGCTCGGCGGCCGCCAGGTCGGCGAGCCCGCGCGGCACCGTCGCGAGGAGCGATTGAGTGCTCACTTGATCACGGTGAGGCGGTCGCGGATCGCCAGCAGGACGTCATCGCGCGACACTTCCCCGAGCAGGGTGTAACGCCACTGCCCCGGCGTCACCGGCAGCGTACGCGCCTTCTCGCGCAGAAACGTGTCGAGCGCCTCGGTGAGCGACATATCGGGCGAGAGCGCCTCGTTCACCGGCTCGGCCACCGCCTCGACCGGAGCGTCCCAGCCGATCTCGCCCTTGCGCAGGCGCTCGTGCACATCGCGCGGCCTGAACCACGAGACCAGCTGATCGCCGTCCGTGACGTAGACGCGGCGCACCGAGCGGCGCGACAGGCGGTCAAACACCTCTGCGAGGCTTGTCTGGCGCGGCACCACCACCGCCGCCGGCTTGACCAGCGCCTGCACCGTGCGCACGCGCCAGTCATCACCCTGCTCGGCGACGATGGCCTGAGCGAGCGTGGCGGTATAGACCGAATTGCCGTGCCGATAGACCTTGGCGGTGAAATACGCGGTCACACACGTCAACATCAGCGGCAGCACCACGTTGTAGTCGACGGTCATCTCGAAGATCATCAGGATCGAGGTGAGCGGCGCCTGCGTGGTCGCCGCCAGGAATCCGCCCATGCCGATCACGCCGAACGCGACGGGCTGGGAGATGATGTGCGGCATCATCCATTGCAACCCGCCGCCGAAGAGCGTCCCGACCGCCGAGCCGATGAACAGCGAGGGCGTGAGCACCCCGCCCACGCCGCCTGAGCCGACGGTCGAGGCGGTCGCGAGCACCTTGGCGAGCAGGATCGCGAGCAGCGTCCAGCCGAACACGTTGCCGAGCAGCATGTTGCTCACAACGCTGTAGCCGTTGCCCCAGACCTGGGGCACGAACACGGAAATGATGCCGACGCCGACGCCGCCGAGCGCCAGCTGGAAGTACAGCGGCAGTTTCAGCTTCACGAACTTCGACTTGCTGAAATCCAGCAGCGCGAGGAACGGCGGGGCGAGGTGTCCGAGCAGCACGCCGAGCAGGATGTAGAAAATGAGCTCCCAGTTGCTCGCCACCGACACGTGCGGCACGAAAAAGACGGGGGTGAAATGGGTGAGCCGATGCAGCGTCGCATTGGAGATCACCGAGGAGATCACCAGCGGGACGAAACTCTCCATCGCCATCGAGCCGAGAACGATCTCGGAGGCGAACAAGGCGCCGCTGATGGGCGCGTTGTAGGCCGCGGCGATGCCGGCGGCGACACCGCACGCGACCATCAAGCGCAGCCTCGGCACCGGCGCGCGGGCGAGCATGCCGATGCGCGAGCCGAGCATGGCGGCGAGCTGCACCATCGAGCCTTCGCGGCCGATCGAGCCGCCGGAGGAGATGGTCAGCATCGAGCCGAGACTCTTCAGGATCGCGGCGCGAAAGCCGATCCGCCCGTCGCCCACGTTGACCGCCTCGATATAATCGGTGGCCTGGGCGGAGACGAACCGGCGCCGCACGAACAGCAGCACCGCACCGGCGAGCAGTCCCCCGGCCACGGGCATGATCGCCCGGTGCCACCACGGCAGTTGCATCGCCACGGCCACCAGTCCCGAGCCGTGCTCGGAATGCGGCCAGTAGCCGCTGAAGAGACGGATGCACAGGCGGATGCCGGCACGAAACACGATGCCGGCGAGCGCACCGGCGATGCCGATCAGCGTCGACCAGAACAGAATGCCCGCGAGCTCCTCGTGCCCGAACAGGGCCAGACGCAGCCGTAGCAGCAGCGCGAGCGGATTGCGCGCGGATTTTCGGGCCTCGGCGTTCGGCTGCATCGGTCTGCCCCGGAGTGGGGACGCGTTCCTGAGCGCGGCATTATGCCCCGAAGGCCTGCCGGGAGACTCCTAGACAAATTCCAAAAAGTCTCCTAGCCTTCGGGGCTCGCCCACCGGGATCGGTATCACTGACGGAGGAG
>JAKCEJ010000003.1 GCA_021838065.1 Pseudomonadota bacterium | reverse complement strand
GTCCATGCTGTCGTGGTAGAAGGCGGACATCGAGGCGATGACCGCCGACACCATGGCCATCGGGTGCGCGTCGTAGTGGAAGCCGTGGAAGAAGCGCAGCAGCGATTCGTTGATCATCGTGTGATGACGGATGCTGCCGATGAACTCATCGAGCTGCTTGCGCGAGGGCAGCTCGCTGTGCAGCAGCAGGTACGCCACCTCCATGAAGGTGCTCTTTTCCGCGAGCTGCTCTACCGGATAGCCGCGGTACAGCAGCACGCCGGCGTCCCCGTCGATGTAGGTGATGCGGCTTTCCGTAGCGGCGGTCACGCCGAATCCCGGGTCGTAGGTAAACACGCCGAGCTCTTTGTTGAGCTTGGCGATGTCGACGACGGACGGGCCGATTGTGCCCGGACGAACGGACAGGCTCACCTTGCGATCAGCGGCTTGATCGATGAGCTCGAAGGTCTTCTGGGTCATTCGCTTGACGCTTCCATTATTGAGCGGTCGGCGCCCAAGCGGGGGTATCTCGAGCGTCGCGGGGGAACGAGGCCGCAGGTTTACACGGTCCGCGTTTCGAATCAAGGCACAAATGCCGCGCTGAGCTTACCAGCCGGTAGAATGAGGCCGCCGGACGACCGCGCGGCTGGCGCGCGACGCCGGAACCCGGAAAATAAGCCACGCTGCGGCCGCTTGCCCACCGCTTCCCTGCGCCAATGACCGACCTCGAGAATCCCCCGCTCACTCTGTATGCGCACTTCCCCTGGTGCGTGCGCAAGTGTCCGTACTGCGATTTCAACTCGTACACATTGCGCGGTGAGCTCGACGAAAACGCGTACGTCGCGGCGCTGCGCGCGGACCTGGCGGCGCAGGCCGCCGAGGTGAACGGACGCGAGGTGGTCGGCATCTTTCTCGGCGGCGGCACGCCGAGTCTGTTTTCCCCTCGCGCCATCGAGGCGGTGCTCACCGAGGCGCGCGAGCGGCTGCGGTTGGTTGCGGGACTCGAGGTCACGTTGGAGGCCAATCCGGGCACGATCGAGCGGGGACGGTTCGCCGAGTACCGCGCCGCCGGCGTCACGCGCGTCTCGCTGGGCGCTCAGAGTTTCGATGCGGGTCGGCTCGCCGACCTCGGCCGGATCCATTCGCCGCACGAGACGCGGCGCGCAGCCGAGGAGTTGCACGCCGCCGGGCTCGAGAACTTCAACCTCGATCTGATGTACGGCCTGCCCGGCCAGGATGCCGCCGGGGCCGCGCGGGACATCGAGGCGGCCCTGGCGCTCGCGCCGGCACACCTGTCGCACTACCAGCTGACTCTCGAGCCGGGGACGCAGTTCGCGGGCTGCCCGCCGGTGCTGCCCGAGGAAGAGGAGATCGAGCGCATGCTCGCCGCGTGCCACGAGCGCCTGGGCGAGGCAGGATTCGAACAGTACGAGGTATCGGCCTACGCGCGCCCGGGGCGTCGGTGCCGCCACAACCTCAACTACTGGCGCTTCGGGGATTACCTCGGCATCGGTGCGGGGGCGCACGGCAAGCTCACTCGCGCGCAGGACGCTCAGGTGCTGCGGACTGCGCAGACGCGCGAGCCCCGGCGCTATGTGGCCGGCGCCCGGCAGGGGGCGGCGGACCGCCGGGCGGTGCCTGCCGGGCAGCTGCCCTTCGAATTCATGCTCAATGCCCTGCGGCTGCGCGAGGGCTTCGAGCCGTCCTTGTTCAGCCGGCGGACCGGCTTGGCGTGGGACGCGGTGGCGCGGCCGCTCGAGCGCCTCATCGCCCGCGAGCTGATCGTGCGGGACGGCGGGCGCTACCGTGCCAGCCCCCTCGGCTGGCGCTTCCTCAACGATGTACTGTTGGAGTTCCTGCCGGAAACTCCGGAAAGCGCCGCATGAATCAAAATGTCAATGGCTTTTGCGGCCAGCGGCGGGGCTCGCGGCGGGCCTTATGCACAGGATCGGGCGCCCCGTCGGCAAATGAGTGAATTAGCTCTCAAACTGGTCAAGTCGCTGGACGATGTCACTGTAAGTCATTGAGGAATATGGAAGAAACGCTCTGGTCATTTTTTCATCACTGCAATAAAACCGCAATATGACTGCGTCTTTTTGCCGCGCGCGACTGAGTGTTCCACAGAGTTATCCACAGCTTTTGTGGATAATGCGAAGGCTGCCGTTGCAGGGCCGCTACGGGCCCGCGGCGCTTGAGGCCGGGCGCTACTCCGGCTAAACTCCGCGCCCTTTTACTGAACTCAGGCCCGCAGGCCGCCCGCGCGGCCTGCCCCGCTATCCGAGCCACCGCCTATGAAAGCCGCCATCCATCCCGAGTATCACGAGATCACGGTTACCTGCACCTGCGGCAACTCGTTCAAGACGCGCTCCACGCTGGATCACGACCTGCAGGTGGAGGTCTGCTCGAACTGCCACCCGTTCTATACCGGCAAGCAGAAGATCGTCGACACCGCCGGACGGGTGGACAAGTTCCGCAAGAAGTACGGCGTCGCCGCCCCCAAGTAATCCGGACCTGCTGCCTCTGCGGCGCCGCGGCATGCGGCCGCGGCGGGGCCTGCGGGACCCCTGGTTTCCGAGACTCATCCGTTTCCGGGCGTTATAGCCGGAACCGCCTCGCCCCCGGCGCTGTCTCATAAGCGGGGTCGCTGACGCCGCAAAGGGGGAGGGCGTGGACGCGCGGCGCGCGCGCATTACCCGGAAGATCCTGCTCTTCGCCGCCGTCGCATGCGCGCATGTCCTGGTGATCGCGCTGCTGCTCCGCGAAACGCAGACCTTTTCCCTCGCCGGCGCCAACGTGGCGCCGATCCGCGTCTTCCTGTTCCGGCCGGTTCATCGCAAGCGCCGGCTGATCGTGCCGCCGACGCGGTTGCGGGCGCTGACCGTCCCGGTGAGGCCGATCACCGCGCCAATCACGCTGACTCTTCCGGCCATCAGCCGTCCGTTGCGTGCGGCCCGGCCCATCAACTGGGGCCAGGCGGCGCGCCTTGCCGTGCAATCAATCCTCAAGCGCCGAAAGTCGTTGACCATCGGCTTTCCCAAGGGCGCGCACAGCGTCACCGCCCTGCACTCGGCGGCCTCCGGGATCCGCTCGCAGGGGCGCGAGTCCTACCGCACCGCCACCGGCCAGCGGATCGCGCGCGGCAGCGGCAACTGTTACCTCGAGTCGGGTCCGGCGCCGATCGATGCCTCGCAGCTCGAGGAGCAGGCGCAAATGTCGCGGGTGGTGTGCTCGGGCTCGCGGCGCGGCCCCTCGCCGGACAACCTGTTCAAGAGCCTGCCGGCGTACAAGCGCTATCACACCCTGCCGCCGCTGGCGGTGCACCCGCGGCGCCGCGCGAATCTCCGCCGCAAGCGCCCCGTACCGCCGCCGGGACCTTGAGACCGGCCAGCGCGCATCGCTGGCCGCGGGGCCTATTTCGTCAGGTAGCGCGACAGCCCGGCGTACAGCAGCGCGAGCAGCCCCGTGAGGTAGATGCCGTCGAAGGTGCCGGCGCCGCCGATCGATGCGACCGGCGCGCCGAGCGCTGACACCGAAGGCAGGTTGAGCAGGTCGGCCCCGATCAGCACACCGCAACTGCCGCTGATGTAGGCGAGCGGCGCCGCGCGGCGGCGCGTCAGGGCGAGCGCGATGATGGCCGTCACGCTCGCGGGCACGAATATCGGCAGCGCGATGCCGAAGCCGGGCACCGGCCGGGCGAGCAGATGGCACACGGCGGCGACGCACGCGGTGGCGATTGCCGCCAGGACGTACAGCCCGTGCTTCACCAGCAGATAGAGCGAGAGCACGACCGGGATCACCGCGCCCCCGAGGTTCACGGCGATCATCGTTGCACGGGTCTGGCGCACCACCGGGATCACATAGGTCATGCCGAAGAAGCGGATCTCATCGGCCGTGATGATGCGATGCGCCGGCAGGTACGCCACCGGGATGTTGACGTAGCTGCCCACCAGCGAAAGACCCAGGATGACCAGCAGCGCCGCCTCGCTGATCTGCATCGTCTCGGACGCATAGCGCAGCATCCGCAGCGCGACCAGCACGCCCATCACCGCCAGCAGTGCCGTGAGGATCAGCAGGAACGGCAGCGTGATCGGGAAGTATTGGAAATCTGAGACAGGCATCGCGAGGGTCGTCCGATCCGAATTGCGCCGCCGTGCATTCTCGTACGCGTGAGCCGAGCGGTATTCTGTTCGAGACTCAGCCCGCCCACAAGCGCGATGGGCTCGATGCCGCAGCGCCAGCGGCGCGCAGCGTCCGTGCGCAGCTGCGCGATGCCGACTGCGTCGGCCGCTGGGGCGGGGAGGAATTCGTCTCGGTCTTACCCGGGAAATCGGCCGCCGCGGCCACACAGTGCATGGCGACGCTTCGGGCCCGTGGGCTGGGAAGGCGGCCGAACGGCCAGGCGACCACGGGCAGCATCGGGGTCGCGTAGAGAATTGCGGATGGGTGTGCCGGCTGGACCTCGTTGGTTCGTATCGCCGATCAGCGCTCGCCTGCCGCCAAGAGCGCCGGGCGCAATTGCATCGCGGGGGGAGTGCGCAGCCGGAGCCTTCGAGCGCGCCTGCGCCGAACGGTGCGGCGCTCATGGGCAATTGCGCTCGGCCATGAGGTCGCGCCGTCCTCGGCCTGAGCTTGCGGCTGGTGTGTGCCGGCTGCCGTGCTTCGGCGCGAGGCCCGTGACGGATTCGAAGCGCGGCCAGCTGGGCAGATGGATCATCGGGCGTGCGTGAGCAACGGCGCCACGGCGCATGCGAGTTGCTTCGCCAGGGCGAGGCGGGCGGCAAAGCCCGCGCGCAGCGTGATTTCTCGAGCGAACTGGAATCCGTCCAGGTTGGGCGGCCGCTGCCGTCACTCAAGCCGATGCAAAGGGAGGGCCCGCAGCGCTCCTTGAGCCGCCTGCACGGCCTTGTGGCGCCTGCGCCCGCCGTTCCCTAGACTGAGAAGGCACGGCGTCACGGAATGCGCCGCCGCTTGAACACGCCCGCCCCGCGATCCGCCCAGGATCGTGCCGACCGGAACGTAACGGAGACCGTCATGGCAAAACCGCCGGCACCGAGAGCCGTGGCCCTGCGCATCGAGCTGCTGGAGGTCACGCCGCTCGTGTGGCGCCGGGTGCTGGTCCCGGACAACTGGGCGCTCGCGGCCCTGCATCATTACCTGCAGTGGGTGATCGGATGGACGGACTCGCACGCCCACGAATTCGAGGTGGGTGTCGGCCTGGTGGCGCCGGACTGGTGGATCCAGGAGGCGGGCGCTGACGAGGACACCAGTCGCTATCGGGACGAGCGGCAGGTCTCGGTCGCGGCCGTCGTCGCGGAGTTGGGGTTGCGGGGGCAGTTCCAGTACTGCTACGACATGGGGGACGGCTGGGAGCATCGGATCGTCATCGAGTCCGCGCTGCCCGCGAAGGTCGGCGAGCTGGGCCTGCCGCTATGCGCCGCCGGCGAGAACGCCTGCCCGCCCGAGGACGTCGGCGGTCCGCACGGCTACGCCCGATTCCTCGAGATCCTCGCTGACCGTCAGCACGAGGAATACACGGACACGGCGCGCTGGATCGGCGGTGTGTTCGACCCGAAGGGATTCGATCTGAACCGGATCAACCGGGATTGGAAGGGCCGCAAGGGCCGCGGCCGCTGACTGGCGCCTGCGGCGCAACGGCCGACCCGAACCTTCGCGCGCCGGCATGCGCTGCGCGTGATTGCCCTCGATGCGGCTTGGCGGACGCACCGGGGCAATAGAGGTTCCCGCGGTCACACTGCGCGCAGATGCACATCTGCATCCCGCACTGACGGCACTGCTAGAGCCGGTCGGTTACCGGCTCCTCGTGCAGCGCCAACACCTCGCGCCTGAAGGCACTTGTCAGCGCCGCGGCGGCGTGGCATGAGGGCTTGGCAAAGCGGCCCCGACGGCGCTGCGAGCCGAGGGCCCGGAATCTGACGCCAATCAAACTGCGCGAGCCTTCGTTTGCCCAAAAGATGCAAAGAAGTTTGTGTCGCTCGTTCGACGATTCGGCCTGCGCAGCATCGTTGACACAATTGGTCGCGTCTAATTGATGCGCCAGCGCAGGTCAACCCCGACTCGGTCTCAATCGTTCTTCGTACGGGCTAGGCGTCCGGCCGTTCAGCCAGCACCTGCAGATGTCAGGGTCAGTCACTGGAGTCAAGAATGATAAGGCAGTCCCCGGCTCACGCACGCCTCCGCCCGCTCACCATCGCTGCGGTCGCATTCTCCATCGCCTCTGTCTGTGCCCTCCCAAGCGCGTACGCTGCGAACCCACTCGGCTTCTATATAGGTGCAGCTTACGGCCAGGCTCGCTTTACGGCTGCACCGATGAGCGCGCCCAATGGCTTCGGAGGCACCGTGCTGCTCGGCGGTCGAGGGTTCACTCACTCTGCCTACCAGGTCATGCTCGGCGTGCGGCCGCTTTCTTTCCTTGGCGCGGAAGTCACCTACGTAGACTTCGGGCAGCAATCGTGGCCGCCTCCTCAGGCCGGGGTGCTCTTCAAGAACGGTCAGGCCTCGCAGAAGGGCGAGGGAGCCTTCGCGATTCTCTATCTTCCCGTGCCCCTCGTGACCGTCTATCTGAAGGCGGGCTTGTCCCGGATCACGACCCACCAGTCCGCTGATTACGAGTACTTCGGCGTCGACAATTGCGCTGTCACTCCCTGCAGCTACCTCAGCATCGCGCGCAACAGTACAACCACCGGATTTGCGGCAGGCGCCGGCCTGCAATGGAAGCTCGGAAACTGGGCATTTCGCGGAGAGTACGAGCGCTTCAAGGCTGCCGGCTCGAATCCCAGCATGATCTCCCTCGGTGCCATATGGTCACTGCCATGACTCGGACGATTCAACAGGGCCTCGAACGATACAAGTCGGCGAGCATCCCTTGATCGGGCGACGGATCCGCGCGCGGACCCTCGATGAGCAACCGATCCCCGATCCGAACTCCGAACCGATCGGCTTCGCAGCGGTTTCGCAGTGTCTTGTCACGCGAGCGATACGATGCGGCGCTGCGCGGAGGCCCGGATTGCCCGAGCTGGAGTCCAAAGATGCGGACCGCTTCGCCATTCGTTCGAGAACGCGGGGCAGTTCATCGTATCTCCGGTGGCGGATCCCGTGTCACTTAAGCGGATGGGAATCGATCGGGACGCCGGCGTAAACGTCGGGGCGTTCTCCGAGGGGCAGCGGCGGTTTCTCGAGTTCCATCGGGAGAACGTGCTGCGCATGGCGCGCGGCCTCTCGAGAGGCGGGTGCAGCGGCTGACGTCGGCCTCTCACCGCGAAGCCCTGCGCGTGCAAGCCGGATGGTCGCGGGCGTGGCACGCGCCGAGCCCCGGGCCTACTCGGCGTTCTGCACCTGCTCGCGCATCTGCTCGATCAGCACCTTCATGTCGACCGCGCAGCGGGTGGTCTCGAGGTCCTGCGACTTCGATGAGAGCGTGTTCGCCTCGCGGTTCAGCTCCTGCATGAGGAAATCGAGGCGCCGGCCGGCCGGCTCGTTGCCCGCGAGCACCCGGCGGACCTCGCTGATGTGGCCTGTCAGCCGCTCGAGCTCCTCGTCCACGTCGAGCCGCTGCAGCAGCAGCGCGACTTCCTGCTCGAGCCGCTCCGGGTCGGCGCCCGCGGCGAGCTCCTGGATCCGCTCGCGCACGCGCGCGGTGAACCGAGCCTGCACCTCGGGCAGCCGCCCCTGCACTTGCTTGACCAGAACCTCAAGCGCAGCGCAGCGCTGCTCGAGCACCTCGCGCAGCTTTTCCCCCTCGCGGGCGCGGGCCGCGCACAGATCGGCGACGGCTGCCTCGAAGAGTTCCCGGGCCGCGGCGAGCAGCTCCTCGCCTGCGACGCTCTGATCCTTGAGGATGCCGGGCCAGCGCAGCACTTCGAGCAGGTTCACTGTGCCGGCCGGGTAGGCCCGGCCCAGCTCCCCGATGCGGGCGGCGAGCCGCTCCAGGGCCGCCGTGTCCACCTCGAGGCTGGCGCCCGCCGCCTGCCCCGGACGATATGTCATGCTGCAGTCGACTTTGCCGCGGCGCACCTCCTGGGCCAGGCGCTGGCGCAGCTCGCCCTCGGCCGGGCGCAGCTCCTCGGGCAGGCGGAAGCCGGTTTCCAGGAAGCGGTGATTGACGCTGCGCACCTCGCATACGAGGGTACCCCAGGGGCCGGAGCTCTCGCGCCGCGCGAAACCTGTCATGCTGGAAATCAAGGGTAGACGCTACGCTCCTGGCGCCGGGGGGTGATATAAAGCGGGCCCCGACTTTAACAGATCTACGGGCCTCAATTGCGGATCGAGTACGCCGACGTCAGCCTGCAGGGTGGGCGCGGAGAGAATCAGGACCGGGTTGCGGTCGCGGCGACCGAGCATGCCGCGCTGCTCATGGTCGCGGACGGGATGGGAGGCTATGCCAACGGCGGGCGCGCCGCGGAGGTCACCCGGCAGACCATCCTCGATGCATTCCGGCGCGCGCCGCACCCGCTGTTCGATCCGCTGGGCTTTCTGCACCTGACGCTGGGGCGGGCGCACGATGAGGTGGTCAAGCTTGGCGCACAGGCGCCGATCGACCAGCGTCCCCGTGCCACGTGCGCGCTATGCCTGGTGCAGCAGGGCGCCTCCTGGTGGGCGCACATCGGCGACAGCCGCATCTATCATGTGCGCGCCGGGAAACTCATCGGCCGCAGCCGCGATCACAGTCACGTGGAGGGGCTGCTGCGCGAGGGGCTGATCACCGCCGAACAGGCCCAGGCCCACCCGATGCGCAACTACGTCGAGTGCTGCCTCGGTGGCGGACCGATCCTGCCCGACATGGCCCTCACGCGGCGCCGCCCGCTTGAGCCCGGCGATGCGTTGCTGGTGTGCAGCGACGGGCTCTGGGGGCCGCTGAAGGACGAGGAGCTCGCCGGTGAGCTGGGCGCGCCCGCCGCGCCGCTGCGCGAGAAGCTGCTCGAGCTGGCGCGCCGCGCCGTGCGGCGCGCGGGCGCCGGCAGCGACAACACCTCTGCTGCCGCGCTGCGCTGGCTCGGCGACACCTAGGAGCGACAGGACGTAACATGGCCCGAACGAGTGGACGCGCTGCCGGAGAGATGCGGCCCGTGATCTTCACGCGCCGCTTCGCCAAGCACGCCGAGGGGGCGGTGCTGGTGGAGTTCGGCGATACCCAGGTGCTGTGTACCGCCAGCGTGGAGGAGTCGGTGCCGGCGTTCCTGCGCGGCAAGGCTCAGGGCTGGGTCACTGCCGAGTACGGCATGCTGCCGCGCTCGACCCACACGCGCTCGGCGCGTGAGGCGGCCCGCGGCAAGCAGAGCGGCCGCACGCTGGAGATCCAGCGCCTCATCGGGCGCTCGCTGCGCGCCGTAGTCGATCTGAAGGCGCTCGGGGAGCGCACCGTCACCATCGATTGCGACGTCCTGCAGGCCGATGGCGGAACACGCACGGCATCGATCGCGGGCGGTTATGTCGCGCTCGCGCAGGCGTGCCGCGGCCTTGAGCGCCGGCGGCTGATCCCGGGCACGCCGCTGCACGGCCAGGTGGCGGCGATCTCGGTGGGCATCGTCGCGGGCGTCCCGGTGCTCGACCTGGATTATTCGGAGGACTCGCAGGCCGAAGTTGACATGAACGTGGTGATGAACGAAGGCGGGGCGTTCATCGAGGTGCAGGGCACGGCCGAGGGCCACGCGTTCCGGCGGCATGAGCTCGATACGATGCTCGAGCTTGCCGCCAGCGGCATCGAGCGGCTGTTCCCACTGCAGGCCCGGGCGATCGAGTCATGAGGGTCGTGTTGGCCAGCGGCAATCCCGGCAAGCTCCGGGAGCTCGCCGAGCTGCTCGCGCCCTCGGGGCTCGAGGTGCTGCCCCAGTCGGCCTTCGGCATCGAGACACCGCCCGAGACCGGCGCGACGTTCCGCGACAATGCGCTGCTGAAGGCGCGGCACGCCGCCGGGCTGACCGGTCTGCCGGCGCTCGCCGATGACTCCGGGATCGAAGTCGACGCCCTGCGCGGGGGTCCGGGCGTGTACTCGGCCCGCTATGCCGGCGAGGGGGCGAGCGACGAAGCCAACTTGCGCAAGCTGCTCGCCGAGCTCGAAGGCGTGCCCGAAGGTGCCCGCGGCGCGCGGTATCAATGCGTCATCGCCCTGGCGCGCCGGTCCGACGATCCGGACCCGCTGATCGCTACGGGCACGTGGGAGGGCCGGATCGCCACCGCGCCGCGCGGCAGCGGCGGCTTCGGTTACGACCCGGTGTTCGTGCCGCAGGGCTCGGCGCGCACGGCCGCTGAACTCGATCCGGCTGAGAAAAACGCAGTGAGCCATCGGGGCCAGGCCCTGCGCGCCCTCGCCGCACGCGCCGGCGGACTTGCCGCCTCCGAGTCCGGGGCTACTCGTGCCGCCGCGGCGCGGCACGGCCGGTTGTTCGTGCTCGCGGCTCCGTCGGGAGCGGGCAAGACCTCTCTGGTGCGCGCGTTGCTCGAGCGTAAGCCCGAGCTGTGCCTGTCCGTTTCCCACACGACCCGGCCACAGCGCGCCACCGAGGTCGACGGGCGGGAATACCACTTCGTCACCATCGAGCAGTTCGAGCGCATGGTGGCCGAGCGGCGCTTCCTGGAACATGCGCGCGTGTTCGGGAACTACTACGGCACCGCGCGCGAGCCGGTCGAGACGCGCCTCTCGGCTGGCATCGACGTGGTGCTCGAGATCGACTGGCAGGGCGCGCGCCAGGTGCGGGCCGCGCTGCCGCAGTGCCGGACCATTTTCGTGCTGCCGCCGTCGCGCGCGGCCCTCGAGCAGAGACTGCGCGGCCGAGCCACCGATTCCGCTGAGGTGATCGCCCGGCGGCTGCGCGAGGCGGTCGGCGACATGGCGCATTGGAATGAATTCGACTACGTCGTGGTCAACGATGACTTCGAGCGGGCCGTCGGGGACTTGGCGCACATCGTCGAGGGGCGCTGCGAGGCGCTCGCCGCCTCTCGGCGCGAGCTCGCGCCGCTGCTGGCCCGGCTGCTGGCCTGAACGCCCGCGCATGCCGTATAGTAGAAGCCTCTCGCGCGCCTGCCGCGCCCGTCAATCCATTGTCACCATTGAAGAATCGCCATGGCCCGCATCACCGTCGAAGACTGCCTGCAGAACGTCGATAACCTCTTCCAGCTGGTGATTCTGGCGGCGCAGCGCGCCCGGCGGCTCGCCAACGGCGCCGAGCCGACCATCCCGCTCGAGAACGACAAGCCGACGGTGGTCGCGCTGCGCGAGATCGCCGCGGGCAATGTCACCCTCGAGATGCTGCGCGAGCCTGAACCGCTGCCGGCCGAGCCGGCCGCCCCGGAGGTCTCCGAGCTGGACATGCAGTCCGCGTTCCGCGCACCGCAGTTCGGCCTGGGCGAGTAACTCCGGGGACCGGTAGCCCGCCGTGGTATGGAATATGCGACTTCCCTCCTCGGGCTGCTTCCCGGCGGAAGGCGCACCCCCGGGCTGAAGGAGCTGCTGGCCACCGTCGGCAGCTATTTGCCGCCGGAGCAGGTCGCCCGGGTCCGCGCCGCGGCGGAATTCGGCGCATCGGCCCACCAGGGCCAGAAGCGCCTCTCCGGCGAGCCCTACATTGCCCACCCGGTCGCGACCGCGGCCATCCTCGCGGACCTGCGTCTCGATGCCGACACCCTGATCGCGGCGATCCTGCACGACGTCATTGAGGACACCCCGACGCCGAAGGATCAGCTCGCCGCGCGCTTCGGGGCCGACGTCGCCGAGCTGGTCGACGGGGTCACCAAGCTCGATGCCGTGCAGTTCAAGAACCGCGAGGAGGCCCAGGCGGAGTCCTTCCGCAAGATGCTGCTGGCCATGGTGCGCGATCTGCGCGTCATTCTGGTCAAGCTCGCCGACCGCACCCACAACATGCGCACCATCCAGGCGATGCCGCCGCACCGGCGGCGGGCGATTGCCCGGGAGACGCTCGACATCTACGCGCCGATCGCCGAGCGCTGCGGCCTGTACAACCTCAAGCTCGAGCTCGAAGAGCTCGGGTTCCGCGCGCTGTATCCGCAGCGCTACCGGGTGCTGGAGCACGCTCTGCGCAAGGCGCGGGGCAATCAGAAGGAGTTTCTGAAGAAGATCGAGCAGCAGCTGTCCGGCGCGCTGAAGAAGCACGGCATCCCCGCCCGGGTCGAGACGCGCGAGAAGCACATCTACAGCATCTACAAGAAGATGCTGCGCAAGCGCGCCTCGCTCGCCGAGATCGTCGACGTGTACGGCCTGCGCATCGTCGTCGATGAGACCGATACCTGTTACCGCGCGATCGGCGTGGTGCACTCGGTGTTCAAGCCCATGCCGGGGCGGTTCAAGGACTACATCGCCATCCCGCGCGTCAACGGCTACCAGTCCCTGCACACGACGCTGTTCGGGCCCAACGCCGTGCCGATCGAAGTGCAGATCCGCACCGATGACATGCATGGGGTGGCCGAGTCCGGCATTGCCGCGCACTGGAAGTACAAGAGCGGCGAGGCCGCCGGGTCGACTGAGCAGGCGCGCGCGCGCGAGTGGATCTCGGGACTGGTGGAGCTGCAGGAGGACGGCAGCTCCGAGGAGTTCCTCGAGAGCGTCAAGGTCGACCTCTATCCCGACAAGGTCTACGTCTTCACGCCCAAGGGCAAGATCCTGCGCCTGCCTACCGGCGCGACGGTGGTGGATTTCGCCTACGCGGTGCACACCGACGTGGGCAACCGCTGCGTCGCGGCCAAGGTCGACCGGCGGCTCACCCCGCTGCGCACGGTGCTGCGCAACGGCCAGACCATCGAGATCATCACCGCCAAGGGCGCGGTCCCCAACCCCGCCTGGGTGGGCTTCGTGGTCACCGCCAAGGCGCGCAGCGCCATCCGGCACTACCTGAAGGGCCTGCGCCGCAGCGAGGCGATCGCCCTCGGGCAGCGCCTGCTCTCGCAGGCGCTCGGGGAGTTCCATCTGTCCTTCGAGAGCGTCGCGCCCGAGATGCGCTCGGTGATGCTCGGGGAGCTCGGCATGAAGGACATGGACGAGATCTACGAGAAGATCGGGCTCGGCGAGCGCCTCGCGCCGCTCGTGGCACGTCGGCTGCTGCCGGCGGGCGCGGCCGACCAGGGGGCCCACGTGCCCGCGCCGCTCGCCATCGCCGGCACCGAGGGGCTGCTCGTGAGCTACGCGCGCTGCTGTTTCCCGCTGCCCAACGACCCGGTGTTCGCCTTCCTCTCAACCGGGCGCGGCGTGGTGATCCACCGCGACCGCTGCGTGAACGTCGAGGACTACCGCAAGCACCCCGAGAAGTGGCTGCCGGTGAGCTGGCAGCCCTCCCCCGAGCGGCTGTTCAGCTCGGAGATCCGCGTCGATGTGGTCAACCGCACCGGCGTGCTCGCCGGGGTGGCCGCCGCCATCGCCAGCGCCGACACCAACATCCATCACGTCTCGATCGAAGAGCAGGAAGGCGACGCCTCGATACTGACCTTCGAGCTGAAGGTGCGTGACCGCAAGCAGCTCGCCCGCGTGATGCGCGTCACTCGGCGCCTGCCGGACGTCACGCGCGTCAGCCGGACGATCGCCGCGCACGCGCGCGGCGGCCGCGCCGCCGACAGCGAGGAGCTCGACGAGGCGGATTCAAACTCCGATACTCCATGAGGACGCACATGACCCGCACGATCATTCACACCGACAAGGCGCCGCCGGCGATCGGCACGTACTCCCAGGCCGTGCGCGCCGGGGACACGGTGTACCTCTCCGGGCAGATTCCCCTCGATCCGGCCACCAAGGAGCTGGTTGCGGGCGACATCGAGGCGGAGATCCGCCGCGTGTTCGAGAATCTCGAGGCGCTCGCCCGCGCCGCTGGCGGGACCCTGGCGCAGGCGGTCAAAGTCAACATCTACCTGACCGATCTGGCGCACTTCGCCAAGGTCAACGAGATCATGGCGCAGTATTTCCCGCAGCCGTATCCGGCGCGGGCCGCGGTGGGCGTGGCGCAGCTGCCGCGCGGCGCGCGCGTCGAGGCGGAGTGCATCCTGCACCTTGGCTGAAGCGGCGCGCAAAACCGGCGCGAGCGAACAGCGTCCGGTGACGGCGCTGCGCGGCGTCGGCGCGCAGCTCGCCGAGCGGCTGCGCCGGCTCGGCGTCGAGCAAGTGCAGGATCTGCTGTTCATTCTGCCGGTCGGCTATGACGACCGGACCGAGTGCCGGCGCATCGGGCAACTCTATCCCGGCATGCGCGCGCTCATCGAAGGCGAGGTGCAGCTCACCGAGGTGGTCTTCCGCCGCCGGCGCCAGCTGCTGACACGGCTGTCCGACGGCTCGGGCTTTCTGACGCTGCGGTTCTTCCACTTCTCGGCGAGCCAGCAGGAGGGCCTGGTGCGCGGCGCGCGCCTGCGCTGCTTCGGCGAGGTTCGCCGCGGCCCGCAGGGCCTGGAGATGGTCCACCCGGAGTACCGGCGCATCAGCGACCGCTCGGAGGCGGTGGAGGACCGGCTGACACCGCTTTATCCGCTGACCGAAGGGGTGACCCAGGGCCGGCTGCGCATGCTGATCGCGCAGGCGCTGCGCGAGCTCGACGGCGCCGGTGTGCGCGACTGGCTGCCGCGTGAGCTGGTGGAGGATCTGCGCCTGCCCTCGTTGCGCGAGGCGCTGCATTACGTGCACCGGCCGCCGAAGAACGCGCGGCTCGAGGAGCTCGCCGCTCGCCGCCACCCGGCGCAGCGGCGCCTGGCGTTCGAGGAACTGCTTGCCCATCAGGCGAACCTGCGCCTCCTGAAGCGCGCCACCCAGACCGATCCGGCCTGGGCGCTCGAGGATGCCCAGGGGCTCGCCGCGCGGCTGCTCGCCTCGCTGCCGTTCCGCCTGACCGGTGCGCAGGCGCGCGCGCTGGCGGAAGTCGAGGCGGACCTGCACGCCGAGCGGCCGATGGTGCGTCTGGTGCAGGGCGATGTGGGCTGCGGCAAGACCGTGGTCGCGGCCATCGCCGCGGCGCGCGCCGCGGGCAGCGGCCTGCAGGCGGCGCTCATGGCGCCGACGGAGCTGCTGGCCGAACAGCATTGGCGCAACTTCCGCGACTGGTTCCAGCCGCTTGGCCTGCCCGTGGCACTGCTGTCGGGAACGCAGCCGGCGCGCACGCGGCGCAGCGTGCTCGAGACCGTTGCCTCGGGCGAGGTGCGCCTCGTGGTCGGCACGCACGCGCTGTTCCAGGAAGGCATCGAATTTGCGGACCTGGCGCTGGTCATCGTCGATGAGCAGCACCGCTTCGGAGTGCAGCAGCGGCTGCGGTTGCAGGAGAAGGGACGCAAGCTCGGGCGCTTCCCGCACCAGCTCATCATGACGGCGACGCCCATCCCGCGCACGCTCGCCATGACGGCCTACGCCGATCTCGACGTCTCGGTGATTGACGAGCTGCCTCCCGGCAGAACGCCGGTGCAGACCGTGGTGGTGCCCGAGCAGCGCCGCGACCAGGTGGTGGCGCGTGTCGATCAGGCCTGCCGCGCAGGCCGTCAGGTCTACTGGGTCTGTCCGCTCATCGAGGAGTCCGAGGAGCTGCGTGCCCAGGCCGCGGAGGAAACCGCCGCGGCGCTCGAGACGGCCCTGCCGGACGTGCGCGTCGGGCTGGTGCACGGACGCATGCCCTCGGCGAAGAAGGACCGCGCGATGTCGGAGTTCAAGGCAGCCCGCATCCAGCTGCTGGTGGCGACGACGGTCATCGAGGTCGGCGTCGATGTGCCGAACGCCACGCTCATGGTGATCGAGAACGCCGAGCGCATGGGCCTCGCGCAGCTGCATCAGCTGCGCGGCCGCGTCGGACGCGGCGCGGCCGCGAGCAGCTGCGTGCTGCTGTACCGCGCGCCGCTCTCGCCGCTCGCGCGCCGCCTCGTCGAGGTGATGCGCAAGACGAACGACGGTTTGGAGATTGCCTGCCGCGACCTGGAGTTGCGCGGTCCGGGCGAGCTGCTCGGCACGCGGCAGACGGGCCTGGCGCAGATGCGCGTCGCGGATCTGATCCGCGACGCGGACCTGCTTGCGCGGGTGCAGGCGGCCGCGGAGGTGCTCCTCGCGGAATATCCGGATAATATCGCCGCGCTTTCGGCCCGCTGGCTCGCCGGCGCCGAGCAGTACGGAAGGGTGGGGTAATCGTCATGTCAGCCACGATCGGTCGGGTCGGCCCGCAGCGCGGGCCCGTCGAGGCGCCGTTCGGACATCGGCTCGCGCGCCGCCTCGCCGAATACGGCCGGCTGGCGCGCCTCGACCGGCCGATCGGCACCTGGCTGCTGCTGTGGCCGACGCTGTGGGCGCTGTGGATCGCGAGCCGCGCCCGCCCCGATCCGACCGTGCTCATCGTGTTCGTGCTCGGTGTCATCGTCATGCGGGCCGCCGGCTGCATCATCAACGATTTCGCCGACCGCAACATCGATCCGCACGTCAAGCGGACCCGCGAGCGGCCGCTCGCCGCGCGCAGAGTCTCGCCCGCCGAGGCGCTGACGCTGTTCGTGCTGCTGATGCTGGCGGCGCTGTGGCTGGTGACGCGCCTGAACCGGCTCACGTTCGAGCTGGCCGTGCTCGGCGCGGCGCTGACCGCCTCCTACCCGTTCGTGAAGCGGTTCTTTCCGCTGCCGCAGCTGTATCTGGGACTGTCATTCGGCGGCTGGAGCATCCCGATGGCCTTCGCCGCCCAGCTGGGCACGGTGCCGCGCGTGGCCTGGGTGCTGTACATCGCGGCGGTGGTCTGGGCGGTGGTGTACGACACCCTCTACGCCATGGTCGACCGCGACGATGACCGCAAGATCGGCATTCAATCGAGCGCGCTGCTGTTCGCCGACCTCGACCGGCTGATGGTCGCGGTCATGCAGGTCATCATGCTGGCCGCGCTCGCGCTCGTCGGACACGACCTGAAGTTCGGGCCGTGGTACCGCGCCGGGCTCATCGGCGCGGCGGCGCTGTTCGCCTATCAGCAATGGCTGATCCGTCGGCGCGAGCCGGCGGCCTGCCTGCGCGCGTTTCTCAACAACAATTATGTCGGCATGGCGATTTTCATCGGTGTGGCGCTGCAGTACGTGTACGCTCGCTGAGCGCCGTGCAACTTCCGCCAGCCGGCGGTGTTCTGGGCCGGGACGGCCGGGTACCGGGCGATCGCGGCCGGGGGCTCGATCGATGTCAGGCGCCGCGGGCGCCGGGGATCCTTCAGTGACAAGGGGGCACGATGAATGAGAACACCACCGCCGGCGCCAGCACCGCCCCGGCGGGCAGTGAGATGGTCTTCTGCCGCGCCTGCGGCCGTCAGATGCACGTGAGCGCAACGGCATGCCCGGGCTGCGGCGCGCGGCAGGTCCCCGCCGGGGAGTCGGAGCGCCAGATCCTGGTGGCGTTCCTGCTGTGCTTCTTCATCGGCTACCTCGGCGCCCACCGGTTCTACGTCGGCAAGATCGGCACCGGGCTGCTGATGCTCATCACCGCAGGTGGCCTTGGCATCTGGTGGCTGATCGACCTGATCATGATTCTCGCCGGGTCGTTCCGCGACATCGACGGCAGGGCGCTCAGGCGCTGGCCGTAGAGCCCTGAGTCCCGCGCGCGTCGGGGACACCGGTGAGCACTCAGAAGAACCAATCCTTCGTGCGCCGCCTGGGCTTCGCGCTCGCGGGACTCACACACGCGCTCGGGGCCGAGCGCAGCCTGCGCACCCAGGCGATTGTGTTCGTGCTCGTGGTTGCGGCGCTGATCGGGCTCAGGCCCGGAGCGCTCTGGTGGGCGGCAGTGATGCTGGCGAGCGCCGGGGTGTTGGCCGCGGAGCTGTTCAATACCGCGCTCGAGGCGCTGGTCGATCACCTGCATCCGCAGCAGCACCCGCGTATCCGCATCGTCAAGGACTGCGCCGCCGCCGCCGTGCTGATCGCCAGCCTGGGCGCCGTGGCGGTGGGTGTCGCCCTGGCCGTGCACCTTCTGCGGCGCTGACGGCCGTGTGGCTAAAAATTGTGCAAACGTCAACTGCATGGCGCCGGCCGCGTTGACAATCGCGGCGGCTGCCCCGAACATGCGCGGCGCGGAACGTGATCCGCCGATGCCCCGGACCGCTCATGACTGCACCCGATCCCGCCGCTCTCGGCGTCATCCGCCACGACTGGACGCTGCCTGAAGTCCAGGCCCTGCTCGCGCTGCCGGTGCTCGATCTGCTGCTGCACGCCCAGCGCGTGCACCGCGAGCATCACGCGCCGAATACGGTGCAGATGAGCACCCTGCTGTCGATCAAGACCGGCGCCTGCCCGGAGGACTGCGCCTACTGCCCGCAGAGCGTGCGTTACGAGACCGGGCTCGAGCGCGAGGCGCTGATGGAGGTCGCCGCGGTCCGCGAGCGCGCGCGGCGCGCCAAGGCCGCCGGGGCCACCCGCTTCTGCATGGGCGCGGCGTACCGCTCGCCCAAGGCGCGCGAGCTCGGCGTCATCGCCGCGATGATCCGCGAGGTGCGCGCGCTCGGCCTGGAGACCTGCGCCACCCTCGGCATGCTCACCGGCGAGCAGGCGCAGGAGCTGAAGGCGGCCGGGCTCGACTACTACAACCACAATCTCGACACCTCGCCCGAGTACTACGGCGAGATCATTACCACGCGCACCTACCAGGACCGGCTTGATACGCTCGAGGCGGTACGCGCGGCGGATCTCAAGGTGTGCTGCGGCGGCATCGTCGGCATGGGCGAATCGCCGGCCGATCGCGCCATGCTGCTCCTGACGCTTGCGAATCTTCCCGAGCACCCCGAGAGCGTGCCCATCAACCAGTTGGTGGCGGTCGAGGGAACGCCGCTCGCCGCCAGCGCGCCGCTCGATCCGTTCGAGTTCGTCCGCGCCATCGCCGTGGCGCGCTTGCTGATGCCGCGCGCGGACGTGCGCCTGTCCGCCGGGCGGGCGGACATGAGCGATGAGATGCAGGCGCTGTGCTTCATGGCGGGCGCCAACTCCATCTTCTACGGCGAGAAGCTGCTCACCACCGGCAACCCGGACGTCGAGCGCGACCGCAGGCTGTTCGAGCGGCTGGGCCTCGCGGCCGAGGCGCTCCAGGGGGAGGCGCATGCGAGGCAACAGCCCGCCCCCGGCGAGGAGCGCCCCTGCGGGCATTCGCGAGCCCATGCAGAGACAGCCGCTTGAGCCGCTGCTCGCGCAGCTCGAGCGCGAGCATCTTCGCCGTCGCCGCCGCACCGTCGAGGGCTATGCCAGCGAGGGCAGCCACGCCGAGCTGATCGTCGCGGGGCTGCGGCTCGTCGATTTCAGCAGCAATGACTATCTGGGGCTCGCCGGTCATCCGCAGCCGGCGGCGGCCATGGCCGAGTGCGCCGCCCGCTCGGGCGCCGGCAGCGGCGCCTCGCATCTGATCAGCGGGCACGGCGCCGAGCACGCGGCGCTGGAGGAGGCGCTCGCGGCATTCACCGGCCGGGAACGCGCGCTGCTCTTCTCCACCGGCTACATGGCCAATCTCGGCGTCATGAGTGCGCTGGCGCAACGGGGCGAGGCGGTGTTGCTCGACCGGCTGAGCCACGCCTCGCTGATCGACGGCGCCCTGCTGTCCGGCGCGCGCTTCAAGCGTTATGCGCACGCCGATGCCGGCGCGGCACTGCGACTGCTCGGCGCGAGCGCGCGGCCGGCGGCGGTGCTCGCTACCGACGGGCTATTCAGCATGGACGGTGATATCGCGCCGCTCGCCGACCTGGCACGCGCCGCCCGCGCGCACGACGCCTGGCTGGTCGTGGACGATGCTCACGGCATCGGTGTCCTCGGGCCCACAGGGCGCGGCGCGTTGGAATCGGCGGGACTGTCTGCGGAGGAGGTCCCTGTGCTGGTCGGGACGCTGGGAAAGGCGTTCGGCTCATTTGGCGCGTTCGTCGCCGGCAGCGCCGCGCTCATCGATCTGTTGGTGCAGAAGGCACGCCCGTACGTCTACACGACGGCGCTGCCCCAGCCGGTGGCGGCGGCCACGCGCGCGGCGCTCGCGCTCGCCGAGCGCGAGCCGTGGCGCCGCGAGCGGGTGCTCGCGCTCACGGCGCGTTTTCGCGCCGCCGCGCGCGCCGCCGGCGTGCCGCTCAGCGAGTCGGTGACACCGATTCAGCCCATTCCGCTCGGCAGCGCGGGGGCGGCCCTCGGGGCGCAGCGCACATTGAGCGAAGCGGGCTTCTGGGTGGTCGCGATCCGGCCTCCCACCGTACCAGCGGGTCAGGCGCGGCTGCGTGTCACGCTGACGGCGGCGCACCGCGAGGACCAGGTCGATGCGCTCGCCGAGGCGCTCGGCCGCGCGTGCCGCGAGGCCGCCGCACGCACAGCGGCCGAAGCGCCGGTGCGCGCATGAGCGAGCTGTATCTCGAGGCCCGCGGCACGGGACCCGCGCTGGTGCTGTTGCACGGCTGGGGTCTGAACGTGCGGGTGTGGGACACGCTCAGCGCGGTGCTCGAGGCGCGGTTGCGGCTGATCGCGGTCGATCTGCCGGGTCACGGCCGCAGCCCGTGGCGCGAGGAGTGCGCCGCCTCGTCCGAACAGGTGCGGTGCATCGGGCAGGCGGTGGCGGAGGCGATCGGCGCGGCGCCCTACCGGCTGCTCGGCTGGTCGCTCGGCGGCCAGCTCGCGCTCGAGTGGGCGCACCGCCCGCCGCCGGGGCTCGAGCGCCCTACGCATCTGGCGCTGATCGCCGCGACGCCGCGCTTCACCGCCGCGCCCGACTGGCCATACGGGGCGCCGGAGGCGCGGCTGGTGCGCCTCGCCGAGGGACTGCGCCGGGACTACCGGCGCACCGTGAGCGAGTTTCTCGAGCTGCAGGTGCGCGGCAGCGCCGCCGGCGAGGCGGTGCTCGAGCAGCTGCGTGCGGCGCTGTTCGCGCACGGCGGCGCACAGCCCGAGGCGCTCGCGGCGGGCCTGGAGCTGCTGCGCACCACGGACCTGCGGGGCGCGCTGCGCGAAATCGCGGTGCCGACCCTGGCGATTGCCGGTCAGTACGACCGGGTCCTGCTGCCGGGGGCCTCACGGGCGCTCGCCGCCGCGATGCCTCACGCCCGGTTCGCGGAGATCCGCCGCGCGGCCCATGCGCCGTTTCTCTCCCATACGCCGCAGGTCGCGGACCTGCTCACGGATTTCCTCTCATCGCCATGAGCCTGCCCGATCCCTTCACGCTCGAGCGCGCCGACGTGCGCAGTGCCTTCGACCGCGCGGGGGCGAGCTATGAGGCCGCGGCGCTGCTGCAGGCGAGCGTCGGCGAGGAGTTGCTCTCGCGGCTCGAGCCGTTCGCTCTCTCGCCCGCCGTCGTGCTCGATCTCGGCGCGGGCACCGGGCGCCTCAGCGCGCAATTGAAGCGCCGCTACCGGCGCGCGCGCGTCATCGCGCTCGATCTGGCGCCGGGCATGCTCCGCCAGGGGACCCGCCATCAGCGATGGCTGCGCCGCTTCGAGCGCATCTGCGCCGACGCCGCCCGACTGCCGCTGCGGCCGGGGAGCGTCGATGTGGTGTTCAGCAATCTCATGCTGCAGTGGTGCGACCCGCCGGACGAGGCGCTGGCCGAGGCGCACCGCGTGCTCAGGCCGCGGGGCTTCTTCGCCTTCAGCACCTTCGGTCCGGACACGCTGCGCGAGCTGCGCGAAGCCTGGGACGAGGACGGACGCACGCACGTCAACCGCTTTCTCGACATGCACGATGTGGGCGATGCGCTGGTGCGGGCGGGTTTCAGCGAGCCGGTGCTGGACGTGGAGCGCATGACGGTGACGTATGCCGATGTGTCCGCCCTGATGCGCGACCTGCACGCAATCGGCGCACGCAACGTCACGGCGGGCCGGGCGCGCTCGCTGACGGGCAAGGGGCGGTTGCGGCGCATGATGGAGCGCTACGAGGCGCATCGGCGCGCGGGCAGGCTGCCGGCCACCTACGAGGTGATCTACGGGGCGGCGTGGGCTCGCGGCGATGGCGCCGCGAGTGAGCGCCCGGAACCGGGCGGGCCGGGGGCGGCGCGCTCTTCATCCGGCACTGAAGTCCACATCTCTGCCGCCCGGATCGGCCGCCGGAGGCGCCCATGAGCGGGCGCGGATTCTTCGTCACCGGCACCGATACGGGCGTCGGCAAGACCGTCTGCTCCGCGGCGCTGGCGCGCGCGCTGGCGCGCCGGGGCTTGCGCGTCGCCGTGATGAAGCCGGTCGCCTCGGGCGCGCTGCGCACTGCGCAGGGCCTGCGCAGCGAGGATGCGCTTGCGCTCATCGCCGAAGCGACCGTGGCAGCGCCGTACGAGACGATCAACCCCTACTGCTTCGAGCCGCCTATCTCGCCGCACATCGCCGCCGCGCAGGCCGGCGCGCGCATCGATCTGCAGCGCATCGGCGCGTGCTACGGCGCATTGGCCGCCGAGTCCGACTGCGTGATCGTCGAGGGCGCCGGCGGATGGCTCGCGCCGATCGGGCCCGGGCTCGGCATGGCCGACATCGCGCACGCGCTGGCGCTGCCCGTGATCCTGGTGGTGGGGATGCGCCTGGGTTGCCTGAATCACGCGCTGCTCTCGCACGAGGCGATCTGCGCCCGCGCCGCAAAATTCGCCGGATGGGTCGCGAACGGCATCGATCCGGCCATGGACCGATCGGCCGAGAACCACGCGACGCTGCGCGCGCGCCTCGGCGAGCCGCTCGCCGTGATCCCGCCGCTCGCAGCCGCGGATGCGCTGCCGGATCTCGCCGCAGCCGCCGAACGGCTCGCCGACTGGCCTTGAATCGCTCGTCGGGGCGCAATACCATGACATGCGTCAATTTAGGACACCGACGCGGGGGAGTCCTTCGGCCTTTGGCCGCAGGGACCCGGGGCGCCGGGCGATGGACCGAGCCGGGGGGGAGATTGCCGGAACGGCCGCGAGGCCGGATCCATCAGAGCAACTTTGGTAGGCCAGTTCCAATCACGACATGCCTTCGCTGCGCATCGTCCTTAGTCCGAACTGCTCGCTCACGGTGCGAGGCGCTCTGGTTTTCTTCGCCAGTCTCGGCGCGCTCACCCTCGGCATCGCAGCGGCGTTCACCGCTTTCGGCCTGTGGCCGATCCTGCTGATCGCCCTCGCCGAGATGACCGCCCTCGGCTGGGCGCTCAACGAGAGCCTGCGGCGGCGCTTCCAGTCCGAAATTCTCACGATCACCGAATCCGACGTCAGCATCGAGCTGCATGAGCGCCGCGCGAACCGCCGCGTCGTATTCCAGCGCCACTGGGCGCAGATCAAACTGACCTGTTCCGCATCGCGACTGCACCCGAGCCGGCTCACCATCGAGTCGCACGGGCGCGCCTGCGAGCTGGGCGGGTTCCTCACGGACGAGGAGCGGCGCGGACTCGCGCTGCGTCTGCGGCGACTGGTGGGACGCGTCAATGAATCCCCGCCTCTGGCGCTGGGCCACAGGTGAGCGGCGCGGCGGGGTCGGATTCGATTAGCGTTGCGCGCATCCTCCGCATGGTGCGGAGCGCGCGGATGGGGGCATCACAACGATGAAGCGCGCAAGACTCGGCAAACTGCTCGGCACTCTCGCGCTGGCGCTAGCCGGCGGCGGCCTGCCCGCATGGGGCAAGTCCGGCTGGGACGAGCTCAACATGCCGCGCGGGGTGACCAACGTCAGCACCCGCATCTACTCCCTGCACATGATGGCCTTCTGGGTGTGCGTGGGGATCGCTGCGGTGGTGTTCGGGGTGATGATCTGGTCGCTCATCTTTCACCGCAAGTCACGCGGCGCGGTCCCCGACGTCAGCCTGACGCACAGCACCAAGGTCGAGATCGTGTGGACCATCGTGCCGGTGCTGATTCTGGTCAGCATGGCGATCCCCGCGGCGCGCCTGCTGGTGCGGATCAACAATAACACCGACTCGCAGGTGAGCATCCGCGTCACCGGCTTCCAGTGGGGCTGGCGCTATCAGTACGTCGGCTCGAACGTGAGCGTCATCTCCAAGCTCTCCGAGAGCAGCAGCGACGCCTCCATGATGCACTCGGGCATCAGCCCGACCAGCGTGCCGCACTAC